>JBEIFT010000039.1:0-14175 GCA_040382255.1 Phycisphaeraceae bacterium | reverse complement strand
CGGGCTTGGCGGCGTCCGCGGGCTTGGCGGCGTCCGCGGGCTTGGCGGCGTCCGCGGGCGCAGCGGCATCGGGCGCCTTGGCCGGCTTCGCGGGGGCCGCGGCGGCGCCCGCGTCCTTGGACTCGGGAAGCTGGTCGTACGCCATGCTGATGCCGGCGATCTGGGGCAGGTCCTCGATCGCGGTGCGCATCGAGGCGATCGTCGTCTTGCGCTGCCCGTACAGCCCCGCACGCTGGATCCCGGCGATCAGCATCGCGGCCTCGGTGGCCTCACGGTTCCGGACATCCAGCCAGTTGGCGACTTCCTGCGCGCTCTCGTGCAGGACGCTCTTCGAGTAGGCAACGCGGTTCTGATAGTGGTTCCAGCAACTGAGCGCTGCCAGCGAGCCCAACACCAGCGAAGCCGGGATCATCGTCCACAGCAAGAGCTGCCAAAGCAGGCCCCTGCGGGGGGCGCGGCGCCGTTCGTGCGTGGGCTGGGTCGGCATTGGCGGGAGAATACGGTCTTGCTCGCGGACCAACGCCTGCCGTGGCCCCGGGCCCGCCGGCACCTACACTCCCCACCCCCCCCATGTTCACCACCATCAGCCTCGGTTCCGCCCGTTCGCCCGTCACCGTCGTCGGCGTCACGTCCGACGGCAAGACCGTCCCCGCCGCGCATGCGAAGGTCGCGGCCGTGGCGGATGCGCTGGACACGCCCGGCTTCGCCGGCGACAACGGCGAGGTGCTGGCCGTCGGCAGCACGCACGTGCTGCTGGGCCTGGGCGCGTCCGACGCCGTGACCCCCGCCACCGTGCGCGTGGCCGCCGCCAAGCTGGTGAAGGCGCTCGACCGCCGCAAGGACAAGGCCGTCACCATCGACCTGGCCGCCGGCTTCCCGAAGAAGCGCGCCGAGGTCGAGGCCCTGGGCCGCGCGTTCGGCGAGGGCCTGATGATGGCGAACTGGCGCGTCGACCGCTGGGACGGCCCGGCCACGCGCAAGCCCGAGCGCGGCGGCGCGCTGGCGGTGGACAGCAACGACGCCGACTTCCGCGACGGCCTGGGCAGCGGCCTGCTGCTGGGCAGCGCGGTGAACTACGCGCGCGACATCGGCGCGACCCCGCCCAACGTCTGCAACCCGGACTGGGTGGCCGCGCAGGCGCGGAAGCTGGCCAAGGAGACCGGCCTGAAGTGCACGGTCATCGACCACGCCAAGGCCAAGAAGATGGGCATGGGCGGCCTGGTCACCGTGGGCCACGGCAGCGATTCGAAGAGCTGCCTGATCCACCTGGCGCACGTGCCGAAGAAGCGCACCCGTGCGGCCAAGGGCAAGCGCCTGGTGCTGGTGGGCAAGACCCTCACGTACGACACCGGCGGCTACAGCCTGAAGGTGAACAACGGCATGAAGGGCATGAAGTACGACAAGCTCGGCGGCTGCGCCGTGCTTGGCGCGATGAAGGCGATCGCCGAGATGGACCTGCCCATCGAGGTGCACGCGCTGCTGGCCGCCGCCGAGAACATGGTGAGCGGCGACAGCATGCGGCCGGACGACATCATCCGCATGTACAACGGCGTCACCGTCGAGATCACGAACACCGACGCCGAGGGCCGCCTGGTGCTGGCCGACGCGCTGACCTACGCGGAGGAGGACCTGGAGGCGACCGCGATCGTCGACCTGGCCACCCTGACCGGCGGCGTGGTGGTGGCCCTGGGCCACTTCTGCGCGGGCTGGTTCTGCAACGACGAGGGCCTCTCGCGCGCGCTGGAGGGCGCCGCGGCGCAGAGCGGCGAGAAGATGTGGAAGCTGCCGCTCTGGAAGGAGCACCGCGACTTCATGCGCGGCCAGCACGCCGACCTCATCAACAGCAACCCCGCGCGCAGCGCGCACCCGATCCAGGGCGCGGCGTTCCTCAGCTACTTCGTGGGCGAGAAGACCCCGTGGGCGCACATCGACATCGCGGGCGTCGGCAACATCGACAGCGCCAACGACGTGTGCGCCGCCGGCCCCACCGGCTGGGGCGTGCGCCTGCTGACGGACTGGATCGAGGGCGAGACGCGCTGACGAAGGCCCACGCGCCCTCGCAGGGCCACGCGGCCGCTAACGGTGGATCGAGGTGGGCAACGGCTGCCGGCGCCACGAGTTCGACGCGATGTCGGCGTGGGCGAAGAGCCACTCGCCGAGGATCACCATCCCGAAACCAGTCACGGCAATGACAAGCCCCTGGCCCGCCGCGAAGACGAAGCCGAGGGATGCTTCCCTGTCGAACCAGACCGAAGCGGCCGCCAGGGCGAGGGGCACGAGCACGATCAGCGTGATGGGCAGCAGGAATGGCTGGTCCAGGGCCGCGCGAGCCTTCATCCACCGGATGACGCCGCCGAGCAGGAACCAGCCCGCAATCGTGGCGACCAGCCCGCAGATGCCGCCCACGGCGAACGCATCCCGCCCGAGGTTCCACCGCGTCATGACGACGGCGACGACAGCGACCGAGCCACCCGCGGCCACCGCGAGCGCAAGCCGGACGAATCTCCAACCCCACCGCTCGAACCAACGAGCCCACGAGCGGAGGACGCCGTACTGCGGGATGTAACCAAGCTCGACTGCCGACCCGACGCCTGGCGAAGGTGGCGGGCCCGCTGCCGGGGGAGGCTCGGCTCCGCGAGAAGCCGAGGGGGAAGGCGGGGCTTCCGCCTCGGTGGTGCCCGAGGCGCGAGCCTGAGAAGGGTCCGCATCCGCCGCGCTCTCGGCGGGGGCTGGTTCCCATGGATCATCATTGGCCGGAGCATTCTCGGGGTTCAGGCCGGAGTAATCCAGAGGCTCGGGGGCTAGATGCTCGCGAACCCCGCGCACCTTCGAGGCCGGGACCCATTTCTCGCTCCCCTGCGAGCGCAGCTCATCGGTCGGCGCGATGCGGCCCGATTCGGCCATCGCCCGGATCTCCGTGCCTGAGAACGGCCCCTGGACGCGACCATCCGATCTGCGGATCTCGAACTTCGGCATTGCAAGCTCCCCGTGCCGTGGCCGGCACCCACCGAGGCGCGGGCCGCGGCCGTCACTTGGACGGCGGCCCGCCCTCTTCGATCTGCTTGATCTTCTCCAGGCGCCGCGCGTGGCGGCCGCCCTCGAAGTTCGTCTTCATGAACGTGTCCAGGATGCGCTTGGCCAGCGTGGTGCCGGTCAGGTCGGCGCTCAGGCACAGGACGTTCGCGTTGTTGTGCGTGCGGCTGAGCTGCGCGCTCAGCTCGTCCTGCGCCAGCGCGGCCAGGACGCCCTTCACCTTGTTGGCGGCGATGCACATGCCGATGCCGGTGCCGCACATGAGCAGCCCGCGGTCGGCGCGGCCCTCGGCCACGGCCTTGGCCACCTGGTAGGCCACGTCGGGGTAGTCGCACATCGCGCCGCCGCAGTCGGCCAGCACCTGCACCTCGTGGCCGTCCGCCTGCAGGTGCTGCACGAGCGCCTGCACGGTCTGGTGGCCACGGTGGTCGGATCCGACGGCGACGCGCATGGTCAGGGGGTCCTTCGGGGGCTCGTCAGAGCAGGTCCTTCAGCCGGGCGGGCAGCACGCGCTGCAGCCGGACAGCCAGCGCATCGTACGCATCCTGCCCCTGCCCGATCGGGTCTTCCAGGTCGCCGTTGGGGTCCAGCACCTGCACCTTGTCGGCGTGCGGCTCGCCGGCCACCAGGCTGCGCGCGCCCATCACGTGCGCGCGCGTCATGCCCAGGATCAGGTCGGCCTTGCGCACCATCTCGGGCGTCAGGCGCTTGGCGTGGCCGTCGAACTGGATGCCCAGGCGCTCGAGCGTGGCCATCGTCTCGCGCGAGGGCGGGCTGCCGTCCCAGGCGGCCAGGCCGGCGGACGCGACGAACACCTCGCGGCCGTGGCCGTGCACCCGGCCCGTCTCCAGCAGGTCGCGCGCGATGCCCTCCGCCATGGGCGAACGGCACGTGTTGCCGGTGCAGATGAAGAGGACGGTGCGCACGGCGCGGATGGTACGGATCAGCGGGCCTCGCCGCCCTGCACCGCCCCGTCCGGCACCGTCCCGCCCTGCGGTGCACCCTCGAGGAACGCCGGGCGCTCCTCGTGCGGGTCGCCGTCCGCGTCGTACGCCGCCTTGCAGAAGCCGCAGCGGAAGACCGGCGGCTCCCATGCGGGCCCCTGTTGCTCGCGGCAGCGCGGGCAGACGCCGCGGCGCAGGTACGGCCGGGTGGCCCAGCGGCTGAGCGCACCGATCAGGTCGCCCACCAGCACGGCGGGCACCAGCAGCAGGATCGAGAGCAGCACCATGCCGATCGCCAGCAGGGGCAGCGTGATCGTCCCGATGAACGCGATGCCGAACGCGCCCACGTAGAGAAAAAACACCGTCAGCCCGTAATGGGCACGGATGGTGGACAGGACGCGCTGCAGCATGCCCAAAGGCTAGCCACCCGCCCCCTTCCCGGCCGCGGGTACACTCTCCGCCCGGCCCAAAAACCCCGATTCCGGGGCCCAAGGGCCGCTGGGAGCAACGAACCAATGCCCGCGAACCTGAAGGTCTCCTGCGACCGCTCCGCACTCGTCGACGCCCTGACCCTGGCGTCCGGCGTCGTGCCCAGCCGCACCACCACCCCCGTCCTGACCTGCCTGAAGCTGACGGCGAAGGACGGCGAACTGGTCCTGCGCGCCACCGACGGCCAGATCTCCCTGGCGCTCTCGGTGCCGTCGGTCGAGGTCGCCAGCGAGGGCGAGGCGCTGATCCCGGCCGACAAGCTCAGCCAGATCGTCCGCACCTGCGAGGACTCGACCGTCGCGCTGGACGTCGAGAAGAACGCCGCCACCGTCAAGAGCGAGGGCAGCACCTTCAAGATCTTCGGCTACGACCCGAAGGAGTACCCGGGCGGCCGCGATCCCCAGACGACCGGCGCGTTCGAGGTCACGGCCGAGCAGCTGCGCCGCCTGATCGCGCGCACGCTCTTCGCCACGGCGGTCGAGAACGCCCGCTTCGCCATCAACGGCGTCCTGATGGAGCGCAAGGGCAAGCGCATCCGCCTGGTGGGCACCGACGGCAAGCGCCTGGCCGTGGCCGCGGGCAGCTGCGGCGGCGAGGGCGACATGACCATCATCGTCCCGTCCAAGAGCCTGAACATCCTGGTCAAGATGCTGGGCGACCCCGACGCGAAGGTCACGATCGGCAAGTCCGACGGCCAGGCCGTCTTCCAGGTCGAGGGCGTGGGCACGCTGGTCACCAGCCTCGTGGAGGGCACGTTCCCGCCGTTCGAGGACGTCATCCCGAAGGACCAGGACAAGCGCGTCACCTTCGACGCCGCCGACCTGGCCGCCGCGATCCGCCGCGCCGCGCTGCTGACCAACGAGGAATCCAAGGGCGTCCGCTTCTCGTTCAAGGGCGACACGCTGGTCGTCAGCAGCCGCGCCCCGGAGATGGGCGAGGCCGAGATCCGCGTCCCCATGAGCGGCTACCAGGGCGACGCGATCGAGATCGGCTTCCAGCCGGCCTTCATCGTCGACGCGCTGAAGGTGATCGACGGCCAGCAGGTCATGCTGGAGATGCGCAGCCCGCAGAAGCCCGGCGTCCTGAAGGTGGGCCAGGAGTTCACCTACGTGGTGATGCCGGTGAACGTGGGCTGAGGCACGCACGCACAACGACAAGGGGCCGGACCCGCGAAGGTCCGGCCCCTGTTCATTGGCGTCACGCGCCACGGGCGGCGCGGGCGGCTGGCCGTGCGGCTCAGCCCTTCTTGTACTTCACGCCGCAGCCGTAGGGCTTGGTGTTGGCGGGCGAGACGGCCTCGCCGGCCTTCAGGCTCTTGACGGTCTTGACGACGTAGTTGGTGTCCTTCTGGTCGTCGATCGCGCCCTCGTACGCCAGCGTGCCGCTTGCGTCGATGACGTAGCAGTGCGGCGTGGTCTTCGCGCCGTACATGTGCCCGACGGCGCCGTCGCCGTCGATCAGGGCCGGGGCCTCGATCTTGTGGTCCTTCAGGTACTCGGCGCTGTCCTCGGGCTCGTCGGCCATGGCGGCGGTCGAGTTGATGAACAGGAAGGCGACATCGGGGTTGATGGCCTTCGCGTCGGCCATCATCTTGGCCACCGACCCGTCATCCATCTTGCCCTTGCAGACCGGGCAGCCGGGGTTCATCCACTCCAGGACGACGACCTTGCCCTTGAAGTCGGACAGGCTGACGTCCTTGCCGGACGCGTCCTTCAGGGTGAACGCCGGGGCGGGCGAGCCGACCTTGGCGCCGTTGCCCTTCTTGCTCTCGGCCTTCTTGTCGGCCTTCTTCTCGCCCTTCTCGGCGGTCTTGGGGGCGGCGGGGGTGCTGTCCTGCGCGACGGCGAACGCGCCGAACGCGAGCGTGGCGGCGATGCCGAGCGAGGCGATGGTCTTCAGCTGCATGCGTGCTCCTTGGTTGGTCGGGCGGACGCGCCGCCCCGGGTTGGGTGGGCCCCTGTGCCGCGGGGCCCGGACGGTGGTTGAGCCGAACGCGCCAGGCGCGCCGGTAGTTCGTGTTCGTCGGAATCAGGGCGCTGGAGGCGCGTCGGGCGAGGAACCGACGCCATTGGCGCCCAGGGCCCCCCCTGGCCCGGCCAGCGGGTGCGGGATGCTCAGCCAGACGCAGGGGTCGCCGGCGCCGCTGCCCAGCAGGATCAGGCCGGCCACGGCGGGCTCGCCGGGGCCGCTGCCGAGCGCCTCGGGGCGGAAGGTGATCCGGGGGCCGTTGGACCCGGGCGAGCCCTGGAAGGACGCCTGGCCCTCCGGGAGCTGGATCTGGAGCCCCGGAATGGCCGACGGGATGAACGCCGCGGTGCCGCCCAGCGAGCCTGGGACGTCGATCGTGACCTTGCCGATCTCCAGCTTCGCGAAGACGCCGCTCTTGGCGGCGGTCAGCGGGAGCGAGCGCCCGGCGACCGAGCCGCCGTTCAGGTCGATCTGGCCCTCCTCGGTCACGGGCGGCCAGTCGCCCTTGGCCTGGGCCTTCGAGACGGTGCAGCGATTCTGGCACGCCATGACGCGGGCGTCGAGCTTCCAGCCCGTGGGCTGGCCGGAGCCGCTGCCGGCGGGCGGATTCGACCAGCTGTCCTCGCTCAGGCTGTTGATCTTGGTCACCGGGATCAGGTACGTGGCGCGGCCTTCGTAGCCGTAGAACGGCGAACCGTCGATCATCTTGACGTCCGGACGCGGGTAGATGGTCGGGCCGGCCTGCCACCCCGGAGGAAGCGCCAGCTCGAAGCGCGGCGCGTCGCCGCCCGCATCGCCGGGGTTCTGCCAGTAGCTGTGCCAGCCGGGCGTCAGGTGGAACGTGGCCACCAGCACGTAGCCGCCGTTCTTGGTGGTGCCCCACCGGAAGCTGGTGCGGTCGACGCCCTCGGCAAGGCCCGCGGCGCGCGTGCCGTCCTGCGGCAGCGCGGCGGCGAGCAGCCCAAGTGCGAGCGAACCCAGGACGGCGGCGGTCACGGCGGCGGTCACGGCGGCAGGCATGGCGGCAGGCATGGCGAGGCGCATGTGCGTAGTATCGCAGCCATCGAGCGACCCATGCGAAACCACTGCGCATTTCCCGTGAATCCCGCCCGCAACGCGCGCACCGCTCCCCGCGGCGCCCGCACGGCCGCGCGGACGCTTCCCGCAGCCGCGCTCCTGGCCGCCACGCTGCTGGCCGCCGGCTGCGACACCGCCACCAGCGACAAGGACCTGGTCTACCTGGAGCCCGCCGCCGCGAACGCGCAGCTGCACCAGAAGGCGCGCATGTTCGAGCATGCGGTCGAAGGCTGCTACGTCGACCCGCGCAGTCCGAAGGAATACGAGGCCGGGCACATCCCCGGCGCGATCCTGCTGCCGATGGCCGAGATGCGCGATGCCGCCGGCGAGCGGCTGGCCGGGCACAACATGTACGTCGTGTACGACACCGACTACTCCGACGTCATGGCGAAGGCCGGCGCGAAGCGCCTGATGGAGCTGGGCTTCAAGAACGTCTTCACGCTGCGCGGCGGCCTGAAGGCGTGGCAGAAGGACGGCTACTCGATCGTCACCGGCAAGAGCCCGGGCGGCGAGAAGTAAAAACAGGTTCGGGATAACCCGTACCTATTTCCGCGGAAATAGGTACGGGTTATCCCGAACCCAATTTAGTTCAGCGCCTCGGCGCCGGCCACGATCTCGTTGAGCTCCGTGGTGATGCGGGCCTGGCGCGCGCGGTTGTAGCTGCGCTTCAGGTTGCGGCCGATGCCGCCCGCGTTGTCGGTGGCGGCCTTCATGGCCACCATGCGCATCACGTTCTCGCTGACCACCGAGTCGAGGAACGCTTGGAACAGCGAGACCTTGACCGAGCGGGGCAGCAGCTCGTCCAGCAGCTCGCTGGGGGCGGGGCTGAACTCGTAGTTCGCCGAGCGGCCGGCGGCCTTCTGCTCGCCCTCGGCCTTGGGCAGGCTGAGCGGCAGGAGCTGCATCACCTCGGGGCGCTGGCGCGCGGCCGAGATGAAGCGCATGTAGACGACCTTGATCGAGTCGAACTCGCCGGCCACGTAGCGGTCGATGTAGCTCTGCGCGATCTTCTCGACCGCGTCGTACTGCGGGCGGTCGCCCACGGCGTGGCGCACGGCGACGTCGACCTTCTGGAACTTGAAGTACGCGGTCGCCTTGCGGCCCGACGTCTCGACGACGACCGCGCGGCCCTGGGCCTTCAGCTCGGCCATCAGGCGGCTGACGGTGCGCAGGACGTTCGAGTTGTAGGCGCCGCAGAGGCCGCGGTCCGAGGTCAGGACCAGGACCAGCTCGCGGTTGGCGGCGCGGGCCGGGCCCTCGAGGAGCGGGTGCCGGGTCTCGCCCGCCTGGGCGGCGACCTGCGAGACCAGCCCGCGGATGGTGTCGGTGTATGGCCGGCTGTTCTTCGCGCGGGCGAGCGAAGCCGTGAACTTCGCGGTCGCGATCATCTGCATCGTCTTGGTGATGCGCTGGATGGTCTTGACGGCGCCCATGCGCTTCTTGATTTCGCGGAGCTGTGCCATAGGGGCAGAGATTGTAGCCGGAACGCCCCCCGCCGGGCCGCCCCGGGCAGGTGCCGCGGGCCCCCTCCCCGGGCCGCGAAAGGCCGCTCAGGCGCCGCCAGGGGCGGTTCCGGGGCGGATTTCCAGGCCGTCCCAGCCCAGCTCGACGCCGGCCGGCAGCCGCGCCGAAAGCTCGGCGTGGCGCACGTCGTGGGTCATGTGGGTGAACACCGTCCGCCCGGCGCCCACGCGCTCGGCCACGTCCAGGCTCTCGGCCAGCGAGAAGTGCGTGGGGTGCCGGCGCTCGCGCAGCATGTCCAGCACCAGGACGTCGAGCCCGCGGAGCGCCGGCCACGTCTCGGGCGGGATCGCGTTGACGTCGGTGCAGTACGCCGCGGCAAAATTGATCCTGCCACAGTAGTTCCAATTTCCGGCGCAGTCGAACCTCCACCCCACGATGGGGAGCGCACCGTGCAGCAGGCGCATCGGCGTGGCACGCAGGCCGAAGAGGTCGATCCCCTGTCCCGGCAGCACCGCGGTGGTGCGGACGTCGGCCACGAAGCTCTTGTTGACGTTCGTGTGCGGCTTGAAGATGTGCTCGAACATCCTCGACAGATCGTCCAGCACCGGGCGCTCGGCGTAGAGCTGGATCGGCATCCCCATGCTGATGTTGTAGAGCCGGGCGTCGTCCAGGCCGAAGACGTGGTCCACGTGCGAGTGGGTGAAGAGGATCGCGTCGACGCGGCGCAGGCGGTGGCGCAGCGAGTGCTCGCGGTGGTCGGGCGGCGCGTCCACCAGGACCACGCGGTCCTGGCCCGTGGCGTCGGTGAACTGCAGCATCGCGCCCGTGCGGGTGCGGCGGTCGCGCGGGTCGGTGCTGGTGCAGGTGGCGCAGTCGCAGGCGATGACGGGCACGCCCGCGCTGGTGCCGGTGCCCAGGAGCGTCAGGCGCAGGTCGCGGATGCCGCCGGGAGCGTGCGCCGCGTGCGCCCCGCCGCTCGCGCCGGCCGCGCTCACGCGCCCAGCCCCTCGCGCAGCGCGCGCACCACGGCCGCGGGGTCATCCGCGCCGCACACCACCGAGCTCACGGCCACGCCGCGGCAGCCGGCCGCGCGCAGTTCGGGCAGGCGCGCCGCGGTGATGCCGCCGATCGCCAGGTGCGGCACGTCGGGGTATCGCTCCGCGAACGCGCGCATGTACGTGGGTCCGCTGGGCGCGATCCCCGGCTTCACGCCCGTCGCGAACATCGCGCCCACGCCGCAGACATCGGCGCCCGCGGCGACGGCAGCGTCGGCCTCGGCCAGGCTGTGCGTGCTGACGCCCACGATGAGCCGCGTGCCGGCCAGGCGCCGCACGTCGGCCACGGCCAGGTCACCCTGCCCCACGTGCACGCCGTCGGCACCGCACGCCACGGCCACGTCGGCGCGGTCGTTCACCACCACGCTGCAGCCGCGCGGCTGCGCGCGCGCGACGACCGTGCGCACGCGCCCGGCCAGCGCGCGGCCCTCAAGTTCCTTCTCGCGCACCTGGATGCAGTCGGCACCGCCCTCCAGCACCGCGTCCAGTACCTGCGCCCACGGGCGGCGGCAGAGCGATTCGGTCAGCAGCACGCACACGCGCCACTGGCGCCGCGCGGCGCTGCCCATGCGCAGGACCAAGTCGCGTTCGGCGTCGTAGGCGCGGTAGCGCAGCGCTTCGATCGCGCGCGCGGCGGCCGGGTCCACCGTCTTCATGCACTCCTCAAGGCTGCGGAGCGCCTCGCCCAGGCGCTTGCCCGCGGCGGCGGCCACGTCGGCCATGGAGGCACGCGTTCCCTCGTGCGCACCCTCCACCAGGCGCCCGGGGTCGCCGGCCGCGTCGCGGTGGGCTTCCAGCCAGCCTGGGGGCAGCACCGCCAGCGCGTCCTGCAGGCCGTGGCGGATCTCCTTCAGCCGGGCGCCCAGCGCGCCGTCGGCGGCGCAGAAGCGGGCGGCGTCCTCCATGACGCGGAGGGCTTCGCGCGCGCGGTTGGCATTGGCGTCGATCGCTCGGGCGGCGGCGTGCATCGCCCCCAAGGGTAGCAGCGGGGCTAGACTCCCCGGCCCATGAACGCGCCACACGACCCCCGCCCCGCCGTGCCGTCCAGCGCCGACCGCCGCCAGTTCCTGGCCGCCTCGGCCGCCGTGACCGCCGCGGCCGCGACGGCGGGCTTCGCGCGGGCCGCGTCCGCCGTCGCACCCATCACCCCCGCATCACAGGAGAAGAAGATGCCCTTCACGCTGCCCGAGCTTCCGTACGCCGAGAACGCCCTCGAGCCCGTCATCGACGCCAAGACGATGAACATCCACCGCACCAAGCACCACCAGGCGTACGTGGACAACCTGAACAAGGCCGTCGCGGGCAACGCGCAGTGGGAGTCGATGTCGATCGACGACGTCTGCCGCAACGCGAAGGACGCGCCGGACGCGGTGAAGGCGGCCATCCGCAACAACGGCGGCGGCCACTGGAACCACTCGATGTTCTGGAAGTGGATGGCGCCCAAGGGCCAGGGCGGCTCGCCCAGCCCGGCGCTGGCCGCGGCCATCGACAAGGCCTTCGGCAGCATGGACAACTTCAAGACCCAGTTCGCCGACGCCGGCATGAAGCGCTTCGGCAGCGGCTGGGCGTGGCTCGTCAAGAAGGCCGACGGCAGCCTGGTCATCACCAGCACGCCGAACCAGGACAACCCGCTGATGACGGGCCTGGTCGACGTCACCGGCACGCCGCTCTTCGGCGTGGACGTCTGGGAGCACGCGTACTACCTGAGCTACCAGAACCGGCGCGCCGACTACCTGAAGGCGTTCTGGGAGATCGTCAACTGGAACGAGATCGGCAAGGGCTTCTAAATTGGTCCTGCCACAGTAGTTCCAATTTCGCCTCGTTGAACGACGCCCCGCCCGCGCGGGGCGTTGTTCGTTCTGGGCTGCCGCGCCCTGGAAAATGGAACTACTGTGGCAGGACCAATTTGGCGGCGGCGATCCGCGCGTCGTTGCCCGCGATCGTGATCGCGCCGCTGCCTGCGCGTGGGAAGCCCGGGCGTGACAGGTAGCCGTATGCCTCGGTGCGCAGGTGGCCGCGCATGTCGTGGCCGCGGCGCCGTGCGCGTTCGGCACGCAGCGCGGCGATGTCGACCGGCGCGACGACCACCTTCGTGAAGGGCCCCGGCTCGGCCTGCGCCAGCACGCGGCCGTCGAAATCCACCACCATGCTGCTGCCCGGCCAGCTGAACGGCGGGTAGTCGGGCAGCTGCGCGGCCTGGTTGGCCGCCACCACGTATGCGGTGTTCTCCACGGCGCGCGCGCGGTTGAAGAGCGTCCACCAGTCCATCGGCGCCTGCGCACCCCACGGGTCCATGTACGCGCTCACACGGATCAGCACCTCCGCGCCGTCCATCGCCATCTGGCGCAGGACCTCGGGGAACAGCCAGTCGTAGCAGATCGCGCAACCCAGCCGGCCGATCTCGGTGTCCACCACCGGAAAGAACGGCTCGGCGTAGCCCGGGATGTCGTGCGGGCTGGCGTTGACCTCCCACGGGATCCACGGGTTCACCTTGCGGTACTTGGCCAGGATGCCGCCCGGACCGACCAGCAGTGTGGTGTTGAACACGGCGCCGGGGTACTTCGGGTCCTCCTCGAGGAACGTGCCCGTCTGCACGAAGACGCCGTTCTGCCGGCAGAAGCGTTCGTAGGGCCCCGCGAAATCCTCAGGGCGCACGGTCAAGCGCGCGCGCAGTTCCTCGACCGTGGGATAGACGGGCACGCCGTGCACGAATTCGGGGAACACGAAGAGCCGCAGGTCGTGGAACGGGCCGTAGCCCACCAAGGCGCCCTCGGCCATCGTCACCAATTCCGCCACGCGGCCGGCAACGCCCACGCGGTCGCGCAGCGAGGGCAGCGAGGTCTGCATGGCGGCGGCGTAGTAGCGGGCGGGCGCGGCGGCGGGCTCGGGCATGCCTGAAGTGTAAGAGCCGCGCAAAAACACGCGGGGCGCGCCACCTCATGACGCGCCCCGCACCAGTGCGCCGGCCGGCGGGCCGGGCGCGTGGATCGATCGATGAGGCGTTCAGTCCGCCCTTCCGGAGCCCGACATGCGGTCCACCGGCGAACCCGCCGGCTGCTGCATGCCGCGCTTCATGAAGATGCCGACATCCGCCGTGTCCACCCAGCCGTCGCGGTTGAAGTCCGCCACAGCCAGGTCGCCCAGGCCCATGCGGCGCAGGTCGCGCACGCTGATGCGCTCGCGCGGCGCGCCGCCGCTGAACGCACCGCCGCAGGTGGCGCCCTGCGAGAGGAACGCCGCGCTGATGAAGGTGAAGTCGCCGCTGTTCACCGCGCCGTCGCGGTTGTAGTTGCTGGGATCGGTCGCCAGGCGCGGGCCGCCCCAGTGGCTGACGAACAGGCCGAAGTCCAGGATGTCGACCATGTTGTCGTCGTTGCCGTCGCCCGCGGCCAGCGCGAAGTGCGCGGGGCAGTACTTCGTGCCGCTCACCGGCACCGCGTTCGCCGATGCCAGCGTGTGGCCCGCATCCTTCACCGAGATGCACGAGTAGCCCAGGGCCACCGGCACCTCGACGTCGGTCACGGTGCCGATGCCGGCGCCGCTGAACTGCACGTCCTTGTTGACGATGTCACCCGCCGAGGTGCGCACGCGCACCTGCTGCACGAACCCGCCGCCGGGGCCGTTCATGGTGCCGCCCAGGCGCACGTCGATGGTGGCCAGCTGCACGTTGCGCACGGTCACGGTGGCCTGCTCGGTCTTCACGTTGCCGGCCGCGTCCTCGGCGCGCCAGGTGACGGTCGAGACACCCACGGGGAAGGCAGCGGGCCACGAGCTGGCCGTTCCGCCGCCCGCGAGCGCCACCGAGACGGTGACCGGCACGGATCCGCAGGTGTTCGAGGCGCTTGCGTTGGCCGCGGCGACCGCCGCGCCCGCGACGGTGCCCGCGTCCGCGGGAACAACCGCGTTCGACGGCACGCCGACGATCGCCGGCATGTCCATGCCCGACACGCGCACGACGTTGATGCCCGCGAACGCCACGCTCGCCGGGCTCGACTGGCCCGTCGAGAGCGTGTTCACCGAGCTGCCGGCCGTCAGGCCGACGCAGTCCAGCACGTTGCAGAACGCGACGCGCGCGCGGAAGCGCAGCTTGGCCACGTTGCCCGACAGGACGGGCGACGAACCGCTGCCGCTGCCGGCGATCGCCG
>JBEIFT010000038.1:0-14370 GCA_040382255.1 Phycisphaeraceae bacterium | reverse complement strand
CAGCATCCTGGACCGCGCGTCGGGTGCCTCGTCGCGCACCGTCGCGCTGGCGGGCATGAGCTCGCCGCAGATTATCGCGGTCGAGGCCCGCAAGGCCGACATCTCGGTGGCCTCGGGCAAGATCGAGGCGATCAACTCGGTCGACGTCTCGGCGATCCGAGCGGCGCTGAACCTGGCGGACGTGAACCTGACGGCCTACGACGCGCTGCGTTCGGCGAACGAGTCGAACGTGTCGGACGACATGATCGCGATCCGTCCGGGCTCGGGCGGCTTCGCCGACGTGGCGGCCGCGACCGACGCGCTGGGGCGCCTGGTGACGTTCCGCTCGAAGGTCGAGGCAATCATCGCCGTTGGCGGCACCGTGGCCCTGGGCGACGCCGACCTGCGCAACGCGGGCGACGTGGCGCACCGGTTCCTCGAGGCGCGCGACGCGCGCCTTGCCATCGGCCTGATCTCGCTGGCCGGTGGCGAAACGGTGACCGCGGAGCAGCTCTCGGCCACCATCACGGCCTACGCCGCTCGCGGCACACAGGCTGCCCCGAACGACGTGACCCCCTCGGGCCGCCAGTACCTGCTGAACGCGATGAACGCGGGCACGAGCGCGACGCTGACCGAGGTGAACGCGAAGGCCGTGGCTGCCTTCCCGGGCTCGGAGGCCATGGACATCCTGGCGCTGGGCACGCTGACGAACGGCAATGCCTCGCTCCCGGGCCTGCAGCTGGCGCTGCAGTTCGCGGTGGCCGGCCAGATCACCGCCGACGTCACGGGCATGAACGCGGCGAAGCTGAACGCGATCGCCGCGAGCGCCACGACGCTCTCGAAGATCGGCAGCATCACCGGCACGCTGGCGATGAACAAGGACGTCGCGGACTTCGGCGGCCTGGCCGCGAAGGCCGCGGGCGGCGCGACCGTGACCGTCGATGCTTCCGGCATGTCCGACGCGCAGCTGAGCGCCATCGCGCTGGTCTCGCGCGTGAACTCGATCACGAACCTCTCCGTGAGCGCGTCGCAGACGGACGTCGAACTGACGGCGCTGCTCTCGCGCTGCACGCCGACGGGCTCGTTCCCGGCGGTGGCCATGGCGGGCGCGGCCGGCGACATGGATGCGGCGCGCATCGCCGCGGTGAACGGCCAGCTCGAGCACCTGGGCTCCGTCACGGGCTACAAGGCCCGCGTCCTCGACGGCGCCTCGGTGCTCCACTACAACCTGAAGGTCGACGGCGCCAGCGGCGCCCTGGCGGCCGCGCAGGTCGGCCAGACCGTGCAGCTGGAGGCCGGCACCTTCGTGCTGACCGACAAGCTGCAGCCCTTCCGCGTGACGATCCGCGGTGCCGGCAGCGGCAGCGTGGTGGGCGGCGCGGTGGTGGGCGGCACGATCCTCGACTACTCGGGCGTGAACACGGACAACCGTGGCGCCGCGATCCAGCTGCTGGGCGACGGCCCGGTGCTGCGTGACCTGGCGCTGACGGCCCCGACGCGCAGCGGCACCACGCTGGGCGCCGGCTACGCGATCGCGGGCAGCGGGCCGCAGGGCGACCCGAACTCGGTGTCGCGGAACGTCACGATCCAGAACGTGCGCGTGCACAACGTGCGCCGCTCGGCCTTCGACATGAACAACGTGGTCGGCGGCACGATCACGCAGGTCTACGCCTCGGGCGTGGACACGGGCTTCGGCATCGCCTTCTCGGGCGGCTGCCGCAACCTCTCGGTGAGCGACGTGACCGTCTCGGGCTGCGCCTGGGGCGAGGTCGCGGCGTACCCGAGCTCGGCGGGCGGCGAGGCGAACACCCCGTCGGGGATCACCCTCGGCGGCGCGCTGAACTTCGGCTCGCTGCTGGTGCAGCCTGCCGGCTCGACCATGACGGTCAGCAGCGGCGCTGACGGCGACTTCGGCTACAACGCCGAAGCCAACGTGCTGGTGCCCGCGGCGTTCAACCGCGTGGTCTCCGCGGGATCGGGCAACAGCCTGACGAAGATGGTGATGCGCCAGTCGCTGGTCGCCTCGACGGTTGCCGGCCTGGCGGCGCAGTACTCGGTGCCGGAGTCGGCGTTCCCGGTGACGAACATCCTGGGCAAGGTCGAGATCCTGGACGCGAACGGCGTGGCGCTCAAGGGCCGCAATGCCCTGAACGACGCCTCGGCCGCGCTGGCGGTCTCGGGCAACAAGATCCAGGTGGACGGGACGGCCGACATCTCGCTCTCGGAGCAGCTGCCGGCGGGCGTGGTCGTGATCGGCACGCTGAACATCGGTACGGGCGACTTCGGCGCGAACGGCGCGGTGCTCGCAAGCCTGCTGTCGGCCTCGAACAACGACGGCTGCACGCGCAACGTCGCGGTTGGCACCATGTCCGCCGCGGAACTGGTCGCCTTCAACGGCGTCCGCCTGGCGAACGGCGCGCTGAACGTCAGCGGCCAGCTTGACGCGGTGAACAACGTGAACGTCACCAGCGAGGCCGGCATCCTGGCCGCGCTGGATATCGCGGGTGCCTCGCACACCGCGTACGACGCGATCTCCGGCGGCTCGGCGGCGGCGCTGAAGACGGCGGTCCGTGCCGACTTCACCGCGAACCGTCCGTACGCCGCGATCCCGACCGATCTGGTCGACCAGATCTCCGAGTTCCGCGTGGCCGAGAACGCCGTGCTCGCCGGCGCTGCGCTCGCCGTCACCGACCTCACGTCGGCGACCGGCCGCTACAACGTCGCGGGCGTCAAGCGCTCGGCGGTGCCCGCGGGCATCGCGCTCGCCGGCATCTCGGTGTCCGGCGCGCAGATCCTTGATGACTGCGCCAACATCACGCAGCTGAGCACGGCAGGCCGCGAGGACATCGTGGTCGGCCTGAACGGCGCCCGCACGTCGCTCAACGCGATCCATGCGGCGTTCGTGTCGGCGTTCCCCGGCGCACTGGCGACGGACATCCTGCTTGCGGGCCTGACCAGCAGCACCAGCGCGGCGAACATCACGCTGGCCCTCAGCTACGCCGCGCCGAACACCGTTCTTGCGAACGTTAGCGGCATGGAACCCGACCAGCTGCAGGCCCTGGCGGCCTCGGCGGCGAAGCTGAAGTCCGACGGCGTGACCGGCACCATGTCGATCTCGTCGGCCATCACCAACTGGCAGCTGCTGCTGCCGAAGATGAACGGCGCCAACTCGACCGTCAGCATCGATGCCGAGGGCATGGGTGCGGCGGACCTGAACCTGATCGCGTCGAACGCCTCGCGCGTCGACAGCCTGTCGAACGCCGCGATCACCAGCGGCAACAGCACGGCGCAGATCGCCTCGCTGATGGCCGGCTCGGTCTCGGGCAGCATGCGCGTCATCGCCGACGACATGAACGTCGGCCAGCTGAACGCGGTGGTCCTCGGCGGCCTGGCGAAGGTCCGTGCCGACGGCTTCACGGGCGTGGTCGTCCTGACCGACGGCGTGAACGGCCTGGACGGCGTGCTGGCGAAGTGCGCGCTTGCCGCGGACGTCCGCGTCAACGCAGCCTCGATGTCCGCCACCAAGCTGACCGTGGTGGTCGTCGCGATCGATCGCGTCGACTCGATCAACGGCCTCACGGTGCGCAGCACCCAGTCGGATTCGGAGATCACCGTGCTCCTGGGCAAGGCCTCGGGCGCGCTGGCGATCGCCACCGACATGGACGCGGCGCGCCTGAACGCCCTGGGCGGCGGCGCCTCGGCGCTGGCGAACCTCGGCGTCACCGGCACGGTCGCGATCTCGAAGGACGTGACCGACGCCGCCATCACGGCGGTGCTCGGCAAGACCGACCCCGACGCGACGGTCAACGCGAACGCCGCGCTCATGTCGGGCGACCAGCTTTCGGCCCTCTCGGGCCGCATCGCCGTGGTCGACTCGATCACGAACCTGCGCCTGGCCGTCGGCCAGACCACCGCGGTCATGGGCAACCTGTTCCAGCGCACGGCGAACGGCTCGGTCGCGGTCACCGCGACGGGCATGTCGGTGCCGCAGCTCCAGTACCTGGCGGAGAACAGCGCCGAGCTCAGCTCGGGCATCTCGGGCCTGACGGTCGTCGTCGGCCTGAGCGCCGGCGAGATCGACACGCTGCTCGGCCTGGCCAGCGGCGCGGTGGTGGATGCCACCGGCATGGCTGCCGACCGCCTGGCGAAGGTGGCCTCGAACCTGGCGAGCGTCGCCTCGATCGGCAACCTGGCCCTCGCCAGCGACAGCAACGCTCTGAACCTGGCCGGCCTGTTCGGCAAGTGCGCCGACGGCAGCGTGACGGTCGTCGCGACCGGCATGGACGCGGGCGTCCTGGGCACGAACGTGGCGAAGATCGCCGCGGGCGGCATCAGCGGCGTGCTGGCGGTCAACAACGGCGTCGCGAACCTCGAGGCGCTGTTCGGCAAGTACGCCGGCACGACCGCGACGGTCGATGCCGACGGCATGGGTGACCCGGCGCTCGACGTCGTGTTCGGCGCGATCGTGAAGGTCGCCTCGATCACGAACCTCACGGTCGACAAGGACCAGGACGCGACGAAGCTCGCCGCCCTGCTGGGCAAGGCCACAGCCGCGCACGTCGATGCTTCGGCGATGGAAGCTGGGCAGCTGGTCGTCCTCGGCCAGCAGAAGACGCACATCGCCGACGACGGCATCCTCGGCACGTTCACCGTCGACAAGGACGTGTCGAACATCGCCGACCTGATGTCGAAGGTGGCCTCGGCCGCCACGGTGACGCTGGACATCACCGGCATGAGCCCCGAGCAGATCGCCGAGGCCAACGCCGCCGTCGCCCTGTTCGACGGCCCGGTGACGGGCGCGGCGACCTACGTGACCCGCATCTCGGGCCAGACGGAGACCACGCGCGGCTTCTTCCAGAACATCGCGGACGCCATCGCGTTCGCGAGCGCGGGCGACGTCGTCAACCTGAAGGCGCAGACCTATGCCGAGCCCATCGTGGTCGGCAAGGGCGTCGTCATCAAGGGTGCCGGCATGAACGCGACCAAGATCCGTGCGGCCGATGGCCAGCCGGCCGAGGGTCAGTTCCTCAGCGTGGTCACCGTGACCGGCGACGGCGTCGTGCTGAAGGACCTCCAGGTCGAGGGCATGCCCGGCGCCAGCCGCGTCCGCGGCGTGGTGGTCCAGAGCGGCGTCTCGGACAACGCGGTCGTCAACGGCCTGTCGCTCGATGGCGTCCTGGTCTCCCTCTGCCAGTTCGGCGTGTGGGTCGACAACGACATGTCGGCGGCCGGCGTGAGCCTTGCCAACTGCATGATCAGCGGATGCGGCAACGGCGTGCAGGTCGAGGGCCGCGGCACGGTGAACGGCCTGGCCGTCACCGGCGGCACGATCACGGGCTGCCTGTACGGCATCTCGTCGAGCGCGCAGCTCCCGACCGGCGACTTCGCCGGCTTCGACAACAGCGTTGGCCTGCAGGGCGTGTCGGTCAGCGGCACGGTCATCTCGAACAACGTCCGCAAGGGCATGTACTTCGAGAAGCTGCGCAACGCGTCGTTCACGAACGTGCAGTTCACCGACAACGGCCCCGCGGGAACCGACCCGGCCGGTCCGTCCTCGGGCCTTGAGTTCAACCTCAAGTTCGCGGCGTACTCGGACATCACCGTGACCGGCTGCGTGTTCAGCGGCAACGGCGTGAACCACCCGACCAGCGGCAAGGCCCTGGTGATCGCGGCGCGCAACGATCCGACCTCGTCGCACCAGAACTACGTGAACTACCCGGCCTCGCTCTCGGGCGTGGCCGTCACGGGCGGCTCGATCGCGGGCTCGCCCACGGCGATCGCGGTCACGAACAACGTCAACGCCTCGAGCGTGTCCCTCTCGGGCATGTCGATCGGCGGCGTCGGCGCGGGCATCTCGGTCTCGGGCCTCGGCTCGGGCTCGGTGCTCACGCTCGGTGACATCGACCTGGCGAACAGCCTGGCCTACGCCATCACCAACTCCAGCCCGGCGGCGATCGTCGACGCCCGGGCCGCGAAGTTCGACGGCGTGGCCGGCAGCGGCCTCACCGTCGCGCAGGGCTTCGCGGTGGCGGACCGCACGCTGGACAGCATCGATGCCGCCGCCTTCGGCCGCGTCGTGCTGACGGCTGACCGGATCTACGTGACCGCGAACAGCTTCCTGGCCGCGGCCAGCTCGAACGCGCAGGGCATCCTGGCCCGCGGCGTCGCGGCCGTCCGCGCGCCCGGCGATGGCGACCCCGCCGACGTGGTCCACGTCCAGGCCGGCGTCCCGCTGGTCTTCGGCTCGGCCATCGCGGCCGACCCGGCGTTCACGTTCAGCGGCGCCTTCCAGGTGACCGCGGCGAACGTGCCGACGGGCGAGGTCCTGGGCGCCTTCCTGGCGCACAAGGGCTCGAGCACGGTCGACGTGAACCTCGACACGATGAGCCCGGCGCAGGTCGCGGCGATCGCGTCCAACATGGGCAACCTGGACACCGTCAGCGGCGCGCTGGCGATCGTCAACGGCGCCGACGCGGCCGGCATGCTCGACGCCCTGAAGGTGTCGCGCGTGGCGCTCACGGGCTACAACGCCATCTCGGGCGCCTACCAGGCGGCCACGATGGCCGACATGGTGGCGAACCGCCCGGCTTCGGGCGGCTACGCCGAGGTCGCGGCTGCGACGGCGCAGCTCGGCAAGCTCACGACCTTCCGTGCAGCGGCGCAGGCGCTGCTGACGGGCAGCGAGATCGGCATCGGCGACATGGCCGCCGACGGCCGCTTCGGTGCGGCGCAGGCTGCCCTGGATGCGGCTGGTTCCAGCATCATCGGAGGCGAGTCGGTGGCGGCGTCCGCGCTGTCGACGACGATCACCCGCTTCGCGGCGCTGAACACCGCGGGCAAGGCCGCGATCCTCTCGGCGATGAACGCCGCGCGCACCTCGGTGACCGCGGTGAACAACGCTGCCGATGCGAGCTACGACTACGCGCTTGGCCGCGACGTCATCCTTGCCGGCATCACGAGCGCCACCAGCCAGGATGACCTGGCGTTGGCGCTCGCGGCTGCAGGCTCGGGCGAGCTGTACATCGCCGTCTCGAACATGGACAAGAACCAGCTGAACGCGATCGCGGCCAGCTCGGGCAAGGTCCACGCGGGCGGCCTGACGGGCACCCTGGTCCTCTCGAAGGACATCACCTCGCCGGCCGTCCTGGCCGGCCTGGCGGCCGAGGGCGCGACGGTGAACGCCGACGCGGCCGGCATGACCGCGCCGCAGCTGGCGACCATCGCCGGCATCGCCCGCGTGCAGAACGTCCTGAACCTGACCGTGACCGCGGCGCAGTCGTCGGGTGACCTGACGAGCCTGCTCAGCCGGTCCACGAAGGCCGCCAGCTTCCCGGTGGTGATGATGTCGGGCACCGACGGCGACATGGACGCCGCCCGCGTGAACGCCGTGAACGGCCAGCTGGCGAAGCTGGGCACCGTGAACGGCTACCGCGTGCGCAACCTCCAGGGCGCCAACGTGACCCGCTACGACCTGCGCGTCGAGGACTCGGTCGAGGCCTCGGCCGCGGGCGAAGAGATCCGCATGGTCGCCTACAGCTTCGCGCTGAGCCGCAAGATCACGCTGGACGGCCGGAAGCTGGTCGGCGCGGGCAACACCGACGCCGGGACCATCCTGGACATGTCGGCGGTGCCGATGGGCACGGCGCAGGGCGCGCGTGAGCAGGGCATCCTGGTCAAGGGCGCGGGCGTCGAGCTGCGCGGCTTCACGCTGCAGTCGCCGAACGGCAACGGCGGCAACGGCGCGGCGTACGGCATCAAGAGCAACCCGAACGGCGACGGCAGCGTCGACGCCACGGGCCTCGTGATCGCGGACGTGCGCGTGCGCGACGTGAAGATGTCGGCGATCGACCTGAACGGCGCGTCGAACGCGACGGTCAGCAACGTCTCGGTCTCGGGCGTCGCGGCCGGCTTCGGCCTGTCGATCTCGGGCAGCAGCACCGGCGTGACCGTCAGCGGTCTGTCGGTCGCCAACGCTGCCTGGGGCGAGGCCGCGGTCTACCCGTACGGCAACCTGGTGCCGAGCAACATCAACTTCGGCAGCAACCCGGCGCTGACGGCCATCACGGTCCAGGCGAACGGCAAGGACCTTGTCGTGGGCACGGCCAGCTCGGCTGACGCTGCGTACAACGCGGGCGCCGAGGTGTTCGTCCCGGCCGAGTTCAACCGCACGATCTCGTTCGGTCTCGGCGCGCAGGCGACGGTGCTGGCGGTGCGCCAGGGCAGCCTGGCGGCCGTGCAGGCGGCGCTGGTGGGTGCCGGCGTCCCGGCGCAGTACCAGGCCGTGGCCAACATCCTCGGCCCGGTCGAGGTGCTGAACGCGGGCGTCGCGCTCGCGGGCCGCGGCTCGCTCGACGCGGCCATCGAGGTCGCCGAGAACGGCAACGTCATCAACGTCGCGCAGGGCACCACGGTGTCGCTGGGCGCGGTGATCACGAAGACGATCTCGATCACCGGCTCGCTGGCCCTGACGAAGGACAGCTTCGCGAGCGAGGCCATCCTCTCGAGCCTGTGCTCGAAGGCCTCGGGCGCGACGCGCGTGATCGACGTGGCCGGCATGAACGTGGCGAAGGTCGCGGCCGTCGCGGCGAACCGTGGCTCGTTCACGGTCGGCACCGTGCAGAACGCGGTCTCGGCGATCAACGCCGCGGCCGCCGAAGGCATGCGCACGGCCCTGTACGTCGCGTTCGTCGACCTCGCGGGCTTCGACGCCCTGGTTGACGCGAACGAAGGCAATGTCGGCACCGACATGGTGGCCAACCGTCCGGTGGACGGCTACGCCAGCGTGGCCGCCGCCACCGACCTGTTCGGCAAGCTGGTCGACTTCCGCGCCAAGGCCGAGCTGGCCTTGGGCGGCAGCGCCCTGGTGGACGCCGACATGGCGTCGGGTGGCCGAGTCGTGGCCTTCCGTGACGCCCGCCTCGTGCTTGGTTCCGCCAGCACGGCCGGCGAGTTGATCGGTCTGCCGTCCCTGGACCTGACCTTGACCCGGTTCGCCGGCCTGTCGGGTTCGGGCAAGGCAGTGATCCTGGCCGCGATGAACGGCGCGCGCACGTCGGTGACGGCGATGAACGCCGCCGCGAACGCCGCCTACAACACGGCCCTCGGCCGTGACGTGATCGCGGGAGGCATCAGCGACGCGACCGACATCGGAAACCTGAACCTGGCGCTGGCGGCTGCGGCCGACGGCGAGCTGTACGTCAACGCGTCCAGCATGGGCGTGGAGAAGCTCAACGCCATCGGCGGTGCGATCGGCAAGATCCACGACGGCGGCCTGAGCGGCACCATCCAGCTGACCAGCGCGGTGACCAACCTCTCGGGCATTGCGGGCAAGGCGGCGTCGGACGCCGTCGTGAACGCGAACGCGGCCGGCATGTCGAACGAGCAGCTGGTCGTCCTGGCCGGCCTGTCGAACCTCAACGCCGTGAGCAGCCTGACGCTGACCCCGGCCGAGTCGAACACCGTCATGGCGGCGCTGCTCGCCAAGTCGGTCAAGTCCGGCAACTTCCCGACGATCGTGATGAGCACGACGGGTGAGGGCGCCGCGGACATGAACGCCCTGCAGATCGACGTCGTGAACAGCGACGTCGCCCGTCTGGGCTCCGTCACCGGCGACCGCGTGCGCACCACGCACGCCGGCGCCGTCAGCCACTACGACCTGAAGGTCGAGCCGTCGGTGGAAGCCGCGGTCTCGGGCGACACGGTCAGCGTGGTGGCCGGCACGTTCAACCTGAGCCGCAAGATCGCGCTGGACGGCGTGAAGCTGGTCGGTGCGGGCATGGAGACCACGATCCTCGACATGTCGGCGGTGCCGATGAACACGGCCGGCGGCAACCGCGAGCAGGGCATCCTGGTCAAGGGCGACGGCGCCGAGCTGCGTGACTTCACGCTGACCTCGCCGACCCGCCCGAACGACCAGAGCACCGGCTCGGCGTACGGCATCAAGACGAACCCGGCCCTCGGCGGCGGCCCCGGCGCGACGAACGTGGCGATCACGAACGTCAAGCTGGCCTCGCTGAAGCGCTCGGGCATCGACCTGAACGGCGCTGCAGGCGTGATCCTCACCAACATCGTGGCGTCGTCGATCACCGACGGCTTCGCGCTGGCGGTCTCGGGCGGCTCGTCCAACGTCACGGTGAACGGCCTGTCGGCCACCGGCTGCGGCTGGGGCGACGCGGCGGTCTTCCCGTGGGGCGGCAACGTGCCCTCGAACGTCCGCTTCACCGGCAACCTCCAGGTGCAGGCGATCCAGGCGCAGCCGACGGATGCCCTCCCGATGGTCGTCAGCACGGGCGACGCGTCCGATGCCGGCTACGCCGCGGGTGCGAACGTCTACGTCCCCGCAGCGTTCAACCGCGTGGTGGCGACGACCCGCGCCGACCAGACCCAGTTCCGCTTCGCGGTGCGCCAGGGTGACCTGTCGGGCCTCGTCGCGGCGCTGCCCAGCCCGGCCTTCACGACCCCGGTCGTCACCAACATCCTCGGCCCGGTCGAGGTGCTGAACGCGGGCGTCGCGCTCGCGGGCCGTTCGAGCCTCGATGCGGCCCTCGCGGCCGCCGTCGACGGCAACGTGATCAACGTCGCGCAGGGCACCACGGTGTCGCTGGGCGCGGTGATCGCGAAGAACGTCCAGATCACCGGCCACCTGGCCCTGACGAAGGACAGCTTCGCGACCGGGGCCATCCTCTCGAGCCTGTGCTCGAAGGCCTCGGGCGCCTCGCGCACCGTCGACGTGGCCGGCATGACCGCCGACCAGGTTGCGGCCGTCGGCACCAACCGCGGCTCGTTCGCGGTGGACACCGTGCTGAACGCGGTCTCGGCGATCAACGCCGCGGACGCCGCCGGCATGCGCACGGCCCTGTACGTGGCCTTCGTGAACCTGGGCGGCTACGACGCCCTGTCGAGCGATGACCGCGGCTACACGTCCACCGATCTGGTGGCGAACCGTGGCGCCGGCTACGCCAGCTCCGCGGCCGCCGCGGTGCAGCTGGGCAAGTTCGTCGAATTCCGCAACGCGGTCGCCGCGGCGATGGCCGGTGCCTACACCGCCGACGCCTTCGGCGCCGAAGGCGTGGTGAGCGCGGCGCAGGCCAAGCTGGTCGCGCTGGCGGGTGCGACGGTCGCCAACGAGTCCGCCTCGGCGGCCGAGCTGGCAGCGCGCATCGCGAACTTCAACACGGAGTCCGGCGCGGCCGGCCGTGCCTACCTGCTGGGCGTGGTGAACGCCGGCGGCTTCGGCAGCCTGTCGGCCCGCACGGCCGGCCTGGCGACGGGCAGCGCGACCTTCGTGGCCGCGAATGCCTACAACATCGTGGCGGGTGGCCTCTCGGCCGCCAGCGGCGATGCCGCTGAGTTCACGCGCCTGTTCGGCTACGTGGGCGGCAGTGGCCCGGTCGCGACGACCGGCGTCAACGCGGCCGGCCTCGATGCCGACCGCCTGGCGGTCGTCTCGACGAACATCGAGAAGGTCTCGGCCATCGCGGATCTGTCGGTGTGGGCCGCGCAGACGGCCGAGGAGCTGGGCAACCTGCTCTCGAAGACCTCGGGCGCGCTGGTGAGCGCCACGGGCATGGACTCCGCGAAGCTCTCCGCGGTCGGCGCGAATGCCGGCTCGGTGGCGCCGAACGGGGTCACGGGCACGCTGCTCGTCGACACGTCCGTGACGAACCTGGCCAACCTGCTTGAGGTGACCGCCCTGTCGGCCACGGTGAACGTGGACGCAACGGGCATGACCACGCAGCTGTCGGTCCTGAGCACCTCCATCGCAAAGGTCGACAGGATCGCGAACCTGGTCGTCTCGAACGCGCAGGACGAGACGCAGCTGGGCAACCTGCTGGGCAAGGCCACTGTCCTGGGCAACAGCACTGACGCGCGTGTGAACGCCAGCGGCATGGGCACGGCCAAGCTGAACGTCCTGGTGTCGAACGCGGGCAAGATCGCCGCTAACGGCATCACGGGCACCTTCACGGTGCTGGCGGGCGTCACCGACGTGGGCGCACTGCTCGGCAAGTGCAGCGTGGACGCGAACGTGACGGTCGACGCGACCAGCATGACCTCGGGCCAGCTCTCGGCGGTGAACGCCAACCTGTCCAAGGTCGACGCGCTGGTGAACGTCAGCGCGAACGGCGACCTGACCGTCACCGAGCTGCAGAACCTCATGCAGAACTCGACGTCGGTGATCGTCACCACCACGGGCATGGGCACCGACAAGCTCAACGTGCTGGCGCAGTACGCCGGCAAGATCGTGTCGGGCGGCATCCTGGGTGACCTGGCGCTCAGCAAGGACGTCAACAACCTGGCTGGCCTGCTGGGCAAGGCGCACGCCGACGCGAACGTGACGGTGAACGCGGCGGGCATGCTCCCGGCGCAGCTGCAGGCCGTCGCGTCGGTGATCGCCGCGGTCGACGCGATCAGCGCCCTGTCCCTGACCTCGGCGTTGGTGGCGAACGACATCGACGCGCTGCTCTCGAAGGCCTCGGGCGCGGTGGCGGACGCCACCGGCATGGACCAGGCGCAGCTGACGAAGCTGGGCCTGCGTGCGGGCTCGATCGCGGTCGACGGCATCACCGGCGACGTGGTCTACGACGACACCGTCGGCAACGCCGCGGCGCTCTTCGGCAAGATCGCGGTCGCCGCGAACGTCACGGTCAACGCATCGAACATCGACGCGTCGGGCCTGGCGTTCATCGACGGGCTGATCGCGAAGGTCGACCTGATCAACGGGCTGCACCTGACGAGCGCGCAGGACAAGGACCGCATGGGTCGCCTGCTCGGCAAGTCGTCCGCCGCCTCCAGCTACGCCGACGGCACGGGCATGAGCTCGATCGCCGGCGACCAGCTGGCGGTGCTGGGCGACAACAGCGCGAAGATCGCTTCGGGCGGCATCACGGGCACCTTCACGGTGACCGGGGCGCTGACCTCGGCGCAGCTCAACGGCCTGCTGTCCAAGATCTTCACGGGCAGCAGCTTCGTGACGGCCGCGACGGTGACCATCAACGCGTCGGGCATGACGAACGCGCAGCTGTCGGCGATCGCCGGCAACATCGCGGCCGTCGACCTGATCAACTCGCTGACGGTCGGCCAGGGCCAGAGCTCCACGGAGCTCGGTGCGCTCCTGGGCGTCGCCGGCGTGGGCCAGGCCAGCGTCAGCGCCATCGGCATGAGCGCGGCGCAGCTGGCGGTGGTGGCGAACGCCGCTGGCGGGGCCAACGACCCCGTCGCGGGCATCAGCGGCACGTTCACGGTCGACTCGAGCCTGAGCGCGGCCCAGATCGCTGCCCTGATGTCCAACACCGTGGCCGGCCAGTCGCAGGTCACGATCAACACCAACGGCATGTCCGCGGCCCAGCAGCAGGCGGTCTTCTCGACCGGCATCCTGGTGGTGAAGTCGCAGGACTCCGTCAAGGTGGGTGACACCGTGACCATCAGCATCGACGTGTCGGGCCTCCCGACGACGGCGGTGGGCCTGCAGGCGAGCATCAACTACGACCCCAGCAAGCTGGCGTTCGTGCAGGCCATCGGCGGCGACGACATGCCCTCGATGCTGTACTCGACGAACACCGGCACGGCCGTGCGGTTCGCCTCGGGCGTCGCCATCGGCGGCCCCGGCTCGACGCCGATCACCGCCGGCAACCTGGCGAAGATCGAGTTCACGGCCCTCGTGCCGATGTGCGGCGTGACCGACTGCGTGTCGCTGACGACCAGCGGGTTCACCAACCGGCTGGCCAGCAGCGGTGCGGTCTCGCAGCCGGTGCCGTTCGTCGGCACGAACCTGGTCAACGTCACGGCGCTCAACGCCCTGCAGCTGGCCAACGTCACCAGCGACATCGACGTCGCCGCCGATGCCGGCGTGACCACGGGCGCCTACCAGGCCAACCCGGGCGTCACCGCCAGCAACAGCTGCGGCTCGGTGCCGGTCGCCCTGACCATCACCCTGCCGGGTGGCGGCACGACGAACAGCTGGCCGGCGATGTTCCCGATCGGCACGTCGACCGTGACCTGGCGCGCCGAGGACGCGGCCCACAACGTGGCCACCGCGACCAAGACGTACATCGTCCGCGACTACCAGCTGGCGACCCTGGACGTGACGTTCAGCGGCGTCAACTCGGGCAACAACGCCGGGTTCAGCCAGGACGTCCGCGTCCGCCTGTCGGACGGCCGGTTCGTGACCCGCACCCTGGCGTTCTCGCGCTACGGTGTCGGCACGGTCGCCGACGTCCAGGTGCCGGTGGGCGCGGGCTACACCTGCGTCAGCGTCAAGGACGCCGCGCACACCCTGGCGGCGGTCAACACGCTGCCGGTGGTGGGCACGAAGTACGCCCCGTCGGCCTTCGTGCTGGGCGGCGGCGACGCGAACGACGACAACATCCGGGACATCCTGGATTACGGCGCGTT
>JBEIFT010000037.1:0-14562 GCA_040382255.1 Phycisphaeraceae bacterium | reverse complement strand
CCCCGCGCAACCCGCCGCGCCCGCGAAGCCCGCCGGCAACGCCCCGGGCACGCCCGGCCATACGACGCCCGCCGCCACCGCGCCGGCCAGTGCACCCACGCAGCTCGTCTCCGGCCGCCCGCCGGAACGCCCGGTCCAGCGCCTCGAGCCGCGCCTGTGGGACGCCAAGTTCGAGGCCAGCATCTGGGTGCCGTCCAACCGCGACGGCCAGACCACCACGCTGCAGCTGCAGTCCACGGTGGTGTGGTTCCCGCTGATCCTGCAGTCCACCTATTCGCAGTGCGACCCGTCCAGCAGCAAGGCCGAGCTCTGGGTGCAGGGCGCGCGCGTGCCGAAGCTGGCCGATCGGCTGATCTTCCGCCAGGGCGGCCCGTTCGGGCTCTCGATGCTGGGGATCCCGATCGGCGACATGGCCGGCCAGAGCGTCAAGTGGAACG
Source organism: Phycisphaeraceae bacterium (assembly GCA_040382255.1). Lineage (GTDB taxonomy): Bacteria > Planctomycetota > Phycisphaerae > Phycisphaerales > SM1A02 > UBA966. The sequence goes on along the minus strand of JBEIFT010000037.1, from coordinate 14,125 downwards.
TGACCTGGCGCGTGCAGTGCTGGTCGTCCAAGGTGGACGAGTCCGCCGCCGCCGCGATCACCTGGCCCGAGACGTGGCCGCAGGAAGTGCAGCCCTGCCTGGCCCCGCAGCCCGGCATCGAAAGCGACGCGCCTGAATTCAAGGCTTTCGTGGACAAGGTCTCCAAGGGCAACCTGCGGAGCGTCACCCCGTGGATCGCCGCCAAGGAGCTGGTGCGCGGCACGATCAACGCCTTCCGCAGCGTGGACAACGACGGGCTGCAGCAGGAGAGCGGCTTCACGCGCGGCATCATCCTGAACGGCGCGTGGAAGGCGATGAACGCCGCGGGCGGCACCAGCCACGACCTGGCGGCCGCGTGCGTCGCCGTGCTGCGTGCGGCAGGCATCCCGGCGCGCATCGTGCTGGGCATCGCCGACATGCCGAACTCCAGCGGCGGCGCGACGCGCGCGCGGCTGGTCACGTGGTGCGAGCTCTTCCTGCCCAACGCAGGATGGGTGCCGTTCGACCCGGTGGACCTGCGCGGGTCCTCGCGCGGTGGGCTCAACGTCGAGCGGCCGTGGCCCAGCTTCGGCACGTGGGACGACCTGAACATGCGCGTGCCGATCAGCTTTGCGTGGAGCGCACCGGTCGCGGGCGCGGGCTCGCTGCCCTACCCCTCGGGCTGGAGCGCCACGGGCAGCACGCGGATGTCGTCGAACAGCTCGGTCGACCAGGTGGGCGTGCAGCTCATGAGCCGCGGCCGCGTCAGGGAGTGACGGAGGCCGCGCGTCAGTTCGGGACCTTCACGAACGACAGGATCTTGGGCTGCTGGCCGGGCGCGTCGACGCCGGAGCGGTCGACGGTGAGCATGTAGCGCGCATCGTCGACGATGTTCTCCGGGTCCGTGCCGTTCCACTTGCCGGTCAGGGCATCCTGCTTGATCGTGCGCACGCGCACCCAGATGGTGAAGACGTCGCTCCGCGTGGTGACCAGGTTCGAGATGCCGCGCAGGAGCGAGTTGCGCTCCAGGCGGTCGCCCGCGGTCAGGTCGTAGCGGTAGGCCTCGGTCTCGACGGCGGCCGTGGACGGGTTGTCGGTCTCCACCACGGTCGTCGTGGAGCGGTCGTCCGTCGCCACGGTCAGCTTGTGCGGGTCGATCGCCGTGCGGCCGCTCAACGGGTACGTGTTCAGCACCGTGCCGGTGCCTGCCTTCGGGATGCCGTCGGTGCGGTACGCCAGCGTGCCGCCTGCCGAGGGTCCGGTGACCTGCAGCGCGCTGCCGTGTCCGGCGCCCGAACTGGAGCTGGACCACCACGTGCGGTACGGGTTGTCGCCGGCGTAGCGCACCGACCAGCCGCGGTCCTGGTTCCAGCTGTCGCCGATGTCGGCCGCCACCAGGTTGGACGGGTCGCGGAACTCGGCCAGCTTGCTGACCAGCGCCAGTTCGCCCAGGCTGTCGATGCCGCGCTCGCTGCGCATGTCGGCGGCCCATTCGCGGTCGTTGCCGGCGTCGGGCAGCGAGAGGCCGCGCATGTGGTAGCTGGGCATCGCCGCGAAGAGGTGGTTCGGCACGCCGTTCACGTTCACCGAGAGGTCCGGCACCACGTTTCCCTTCGAGCGCCACAGGTCAATCGCCTCGGGCACGCGGACGCGCGGCGCGGGAACGCCCCAATCCCAGCGGAGGGAATCGGGGTTGCCCGGGCCGGGATCCACGGCACCGACGTCCCACGGCGTGGCCTGCTGCAGCGTCAGGTCGGCGACCGTCCTCAGGCCGTCCAGGCGCCCGTCGTCGTCGTAGACCAGGCGCGTCATGTGCGGCATGGCACGCATGACCTCGATGGGCGCGGTGTTGACGTTGACAAGGCCTGGCGTGGACTTGCCCTCGAACCCACGCGCCAGGCGCAGGCGGCGGTTCTCGGCGGTTGCGCGCTCGCCGAAGTCGATCACGCCGTCCAGGTTGGAGTCGAACGACGCCGCGCCGCGGTCGTCCACCGTGAAGGCGTCGAGCAGCGCCGTGCCGGCCACCTGCCGCGCGTTGAAGCCGATGCCGTTCTGCTGCGCGGGGGTCGTTGGATCGGTGGGATCCGCGACCGGGGGCAGCACCTGGACGCCGCTCAGCAGGTTCGGGCGGCCGCCCGCGGCCGGCGTCGTGTCATAGAGCGGCGGCGAGGTGATCAGGCGGTTCATCGAGCGCTTGTCGATGCCGACCGGCGCCTTCGGGAAGAAGAGCGTGTTCGTCGAGTCGGGCTGCTGGGCCAGGATCTCGGGAAGGGTGGCGAAGGTCCGGCCGGAGGTGTCGCGCGCGACCACCGGCCCCCACATCATCACGTCGGTGATCTCGCCCACCTGGTCGAAGTCCGCGTCCTTCTGGAAGAAGCGCAGCGGCGCAACGAACCACTGGCCGTCCGGGTCGCTGCCCTTGACGTACTTCTCCTCGGTGCAACCCTTCTCGCCATAGTTCAGGACGGTGCCGGTCGGCGCAGCTGCGTTCGTCAGCCGCCATGCCGGGTAGTCGTAGCGGCGCGACGTCGTGCCGCTGGCCAGCGCGTTGCGGATGATGCGGGTGGGCAGGAACGTCGGCTTGCCGCGGACACGCTCGCCCCACCCATCCCAGAAGTCCATGGTGAACCAGCAGGCGGTCGGGTTCGTCGCACCGCCGTCCGGAAGGTCGGTCAGTGGGATCGTGATGCCCTTGCGCTGGTCCTGGGTGGTACCGACGTACACGTCGGTGACCGCGTTCTGAACACGATCGCAGCCGGTCAGGCGGCTGAGCGCGTAGCGCGGGTTGCGCTCGTCCAGCGTGATCACGCCACGGCCCGAGGGCGTCGCCGCCGTGCCGTCGTTCTGCGTGTCGTACAGCCACTGGCGAGCGCCGCGCGCCCAGGTGACGTAGAAATCGTCCTGCCGGATGCGGATGCCGCTGATCGACAGGCGGTTGTTGCGGCACTCGATCTGGAGCGGCGGCGGCAGGTGCTCGTCCGTGCTCAGGCGCAGCAGCTGGTCGCGGAACGACTGCTGCTGGCTTCCGGACGGGTCGAGCTCGTTCTCCATGCGGTCCACGACGGTCCAGGTGGGAGCGCCTCCCGTCGACGGGTACACCGCGCGGCGCAGCTCGAGGAACGATGCGGCACCGGGCGTGCCGGTGGGCTGCTGCGGCTGCCACTGGCGCATGTCGCCGCTGATGTCCAGCCCGGGGAAGACCGGTGTCGCGGTTCGGGTGGCGTCGAAGTAGAGCGTGCCGCCGCGCTTGTTCGCGTTCTCCAGCGCGGTGGTGCCCCATGCCGGCGCGAACATCGCGTTCTGGTCGGCCGGGAACGGCTGGCCCGCCTTGGTGTCGTTGGTGGGATCGGTCTCCGTGACCGCCTGGCGGATGTCCAGGTAGTCCAGCCAGGCGTCGCGCGGGAACGGGTCGCCGTTCGGGAACGTGTCGGGGACGCTGAACACGATCGCCGTACGCGGCTCCTCGGGCGTGCAGGGGCCAAGTTCGACATCCGGGCCGTAGATGTTGCCGCTCTTGGTGCCGGCGGGGCCCGGCAGGCCGAAGAAGAAGCGCTGCACGCCGGCCTCGGTGTTCAGGCGGATCTGGAAGTCCGCCAGCTTCACGGGCGTGTTGTACGGGTTGGCCACCTGCACCACGAAGACCACCGCGGGCCAGGTGTTCGGGTCGGCGGGGTCGTAGGTGACGAAGTTCTCCCCTGCGCCGTTGGCCGTGCACGGCGGCAGCCTGCCGGGGTTCGCGGCGTCGACCAGGCAGGTCGACTGGTCCGGGCAACCGGCATTGGGGCTCCCGGCCGGGCCGGTGACGGCATCGATCTGCGCCTGCGTCAGCTTGGTCTTGGGGTAGACGAAGGCGATGAACGATTCCTGGAAGAAGGGCTGCTTCTCCACGCCCATGAAGCCGGCGGTCTGAAGCGACGGATCGATGACCGCATCGGTCGGCACCGGAACGGCTTCTTGCGGGTGCATCGGCTGGTCCAGGTACAGCGTGTTGGTCACGCGCTGCAGTCCGTCGCGGTAGCAGGCGGCGTTGGCCGCGAAGCTGGCGGCCATCAGCTTGGTAGCGGCAAGGCTCTTGTTGGCGTCCGCGACCGGCTGCCCCGGCTTGCCGAAGTAGCTCTGGCGGCTGCCTTCGTCGATCAGCGTCCGGCGCATGATGCGCTGGATGTCGGTCTGGAACTGGCGGTCGAACGCGGCACGCGTCGCGGCGGTCGCAGGCGAGGTGGCGCCGCCCGTGCCCACCGACGGAGGATCGTTCGGCCGACGCAGGTCGACCTTGACGTTGTCGTCCAGGAACCGCTGCCGCGCGATCTGCGCGTCGACGAAGTTCACGACGCCGTCGCCGTTCGCGTCGCCCCGGGGCGTGGTGCCGGGGAACATGATCAGCGGGTGGTACGGCGCGACGTCGTCGGCAAGGTTCACGGTGCCGTCGCCGTTCACGTCGTCGGGGGTGCCGTCGTTGTCGAAGTCGACGCCGCGGCGCTGGTAGGCCGGGCGCATGCGGGTCACGTCCTGCGCCGTGGCCGTGTTGGTGTGGTCGATGATCGACCACAGGCGCGGCGGCAGCATCTCGTTGCGCGCGCCGTTGACCGTCGTGATCTTGCGGCGCATGTCGAGGTTCAGCTCGGCGCCGGAGCGCGGGGCGAACGCGGCACCGGGCGTCCAGGCCAGGCGCGCGCGCCAGTCCTGCACGCGGGGGTCGGTCGGGTCCAGGAAGCGCGCCGTCTCCTCGCGCGAGCGGCTGGAGCGCAGCAGCTGGCCGAAGTCGACGGCGTCGCTCGTGAACGAGGCCGCATCGTTCAGCGCCATCTCCAGGCGGCTGACGGTCGGCGCGTTGTTCAGGCCGTTGGCCCCGCGCAGTTCGACCTCGTCGTCCTGGCCGAACGGGGTCAGCGTGGTCAGGCGGGCACCGGTGATCGGGTCAAGGAGCTGGCCACCCTCGGCCTGGGCCTTGAAGTACGTCAGGCGGTCGGCCTGGCGCGTCATCAGGTACCAGCCACCGTAGCCCGTGCCGCCCGCGGCGGGCAGTCCGTACGTGTTGGTCGGGTCGAAGAGCGGGACCGGGCGCGAAGCCTGGCCGGGCGCACCTTCCTGGATCACGCCCAGCAGGCGCAGGAAGCTCGGCTGGTACGTGTCGTTCGCGGCCGTGCCGGCGACCGCGGGCTGCGTGCGCAGGCCTTCCCAGCGGTACGGGCTCCAGCCCATGTCGACGCCGCCGCTGGGGGCGCCGCTGGTGGCCACGCCGGTGGCGTAGATCAGGCGGTCCTGGTTCGGTGCGGGCGTGTATCCGGGGATGATCGTCCGGTTGCTGAACGACAAGCGGTACTCGGGGTCGTTCTCGGGGGCATTGAAGAAGCCCACCGGGACGTCGCGCATGTTGTAAGCGCGCTGGTAGAAGGGCTGCGCGATGGTCGCGGTCTCGTCGACCGACTCGCGACGGCTGACGAGCGCCAGGTCGGACGGCGTCTGGCCGATGGTGTTGGTCTTCTCGAAGCGCGTGGCGACGTTGACGTTGAGCAGCGCGCTGTTGTCCATCACGCGGACCGCGACCAGCTGACGCGTGCTGCGATCGCTCGACGCCGGCGCCAGGAACCAGAACGAGTCGGTCCAGCCGTCGCCGTCGGCGTCGGCCAGCGTGCGGCTGATCAGGTTGCGCGACTTCGGCGAACCCAACGCGTAGCCGCCGGCGGCCGGCAGCGTGTCGTTCGGCGTGTAGACCTTGAACTCGTCGGACGGGTCGCCGAACGCGGCCAGCTGCAGGAAGTTGGGCAGTGCGTCGAAGCGGCGGTTGGCGTTCGCCCCCCCGCCGGCGGTCACCCCCAGGATCATCTGCGCATGCGGGGGCACGGCACCGAAGCCCGTGGTGCCCGCGTTGAACCAGTCACGCACGCGGGTCGACCACGCGTTCTGGTCAAGCACCAGGTATCCGCGGGCGTCCTTGGAGACCACGGTCGGCTCGCGCGGCGGCACGTACGGCAACCACTGCTCGTAGGGGGTGCCCAGCGAGAGCTCGCCGTAGGCGGTGCCGGGCAGGCCGGTCCAGGTCTTGGGTGTCCCGGTCGGCGAGCCGTCGTGCGTGCCCTCGATGTCGCTGATGTCCCAGCACACGCGGTAGCCGTTCTCGGCACTGGCGATCCAGCTGAGGTGCGGCCAGTGGCTGAAGCCGTAGCCCTCGGGCGAAAGGACCGGCAGCCCGTTGATGAGCGCCAGGTTCGACCAGTTGTTGGCGGGATTGCCCGGGCCCACCTGCGCCCCCGGCGGCGCCGGCGCGACAACGGTGCCCGCCACGGTGAGCGACTGCACCGGGAACGGCGTGGTTCCGCCGCCGAACTGCCCCACCGTCAACGCACGCATCGGTTCGGTGGCGCTGAGCCAGCGTGAATCGCCGAAGCCGGGGTTGCCGACCGGGTTGCCCTCGCCGGGCACCGGGCCGTAGCGCGCGGGCCAGTTGGTGAACGGCGCGACGCTGAACGACGCATAGTTGTAGCCGTCCAGGAAGCCGTCGCCGCCGGCGACCGTGGCCAGCGTGACGTTCGAGAGCGAATCGAAGTAATCGACGCCGTAGCGGATCGCGAGCGGGTCCGCAGGCAGGCGCGGGTAGTCGCTGCGGGCCAGGTATTCGCCGAAGAGCGGCTGGCCCGTCAGGCCGGTCGCGCGGTTGGCGGCGACCTGCGCGTTCATGCTGGACGGGTCGATGCGCTTCACGAACAGCGCGTCCGCCACTTCCTGCGCCATCGCGGTGCCGATCGCCTCGACGCGGTCGGCACGGGCCGACGACTTCTGCTGCGCCGCGGCCTGCGCGCGGCCCGACTGGGCACGCACCAGGAACGCGGTGGCGATGATCACCAGCAGCACAAGGATCGCGGTGACGAGCACGAGCGTGTTGCCGCGGGCGGCCGTGGGGCGGCGCGACGGGCGGGCGATGGTGGGACGCATGGCGTGGGTCACGGGAATCCTTCCAGGGACGGTCACTGCTTCCGGCGCTTGGGCACGTCGAGCACGAACTGGAACTGGCGGCCGCGGTCGAGCACCAGGCGCGGGTCATGCACGGTGCACGTGACGCGGAGCTGCGTCGGGAACGGCGTGAAGTCGTCGCGCAGCACGCGGATGCCGTCCGGCGTCACCAGGTACGCGTCGTCCTGGTTGAAGCCGAAGACGGCCGTGTAGACGCGGACGGGGACGTTCGTGCCGAAGGGCGCGGTGATCGGCGGGCACACGGTGTTGCCCTGCACGCCCTCGATCAGCTGCGCGACGCGGCGCATGTGCGCGTTCGACGAATTGATGCCGCCACTGCCGGTCTGCTGGTAGATGGGCGTCGCGGACACGTCCTGCGCAAGCGTCACGCCCAACCGGTCCGAGGGCAGCGGGACGACCGCGCCCGTGCCGCTTCCGTCGCCGGTATCGGGGAACCCGAACCACGGCTGCGTGCGCGCCAGGAGCGGCGGGCCGGACGCGGACGGCGCCCAGTTGCCGCTCGCCCCGGGTTCGTAGCCGCGCATCGTGTACAGCGCGCCGTAGCCGACGCTGGTCGGGTTGTTGATGAGCAGCTGCTCGGTGGCGGTCAGCAGCGCACCGGTCGAGTCGAGCTGCTTCGCGGTGCCGGGCTCCCAGGTCCAGTCGACCTGGAACGTGCTGCAGTTGGTGAGCAGCACCGGCGACGTGAGGATCTCGCTGCGACGATCGCTGTTGGGGACGGCCTTCTCGGCCCGCGGCCAGCCCAGCAGGCCGAAGTACGGGGCCACCGCCGAGATCGTGCCGGACGCCGGCACGCCGAAGGTCCCGCGCATGATGCGGTCGCGCTGGTTGCTGTAGTTGTTGACCGTGCCGCCGGCGAAGTTGGTTCCGACGATCGTCGTGCCCGACGGCCAGGTCGGGGCGCTGCCGCCCGTGGGCCACGAGGTGGGCGTGTTGTTCGCCACGACCGCGGAGAACGGGGTCGAGAGCGCCTCGATCGCCACGCCGTTCGGCGGACCGGGCGGCAGGTACGTCGGGTTCTGGAGCCGCAGCGTCGGCGCGATCGCGCGGCGCAGCTTGTCCAGGTCGCTGGCAGCCACGTCCACCCAGCCGGCCTGCAGCATCGGGCTGGGGATCAGGTTGGTGCTGCCCGGCACCCAGTTGCGGTCGCGGAACTCCTGGTACAGGCTGGTGGAGTCCGAGCCGCTGCCGCCGGTGCCGGACGTGTTCGACTTGTCGCCGAAGAGGGACGGCGCCGAACTGGGACCCTGGTTCTGCGCGATGCCCAGGTTGACGGGCTCGGGGTAATACAGCGTGCGGCCGCCGTCGTCGGCCAGCAGGACCGCCTTGCGGGCCAGCACCCACTGCCGCGCCTCGGGCTGGTTGGCGCTGACGCGCGGCGCGTTCGCCGAGGTGTTCGACGTGGTCCCCCACTGCCACGCCAGCGAGTAGCTGGTCGGGTCGTACCACGTCCAGGGCGTGACCTGCCGCGGGCCGGACGGCGCCGGGTTGACGCCGGTGATGATCGGCTTGGTCTGCACCGAACCCGAGCCGAGGGGGTCGTTGCCCAGGCCGGGGAACTGCACGCCATGCCCGTAGTAGACGCGCGTGGCGCGCGCCTGCTGGCCGCCGCCCGAGGTCACCAGGTCGCCGGGGCCTGCCCAGCGCGCCGAGACCTCGGTGCCCGCGGTGAAGAAGACCAGCTGGTCGCAGCGCAGCACTGCGTTCGCGGCCAGGTCCGGGTTCAGGAGCGGCGCGCCGGCGCCGGCGACGATGCGGTTGACGGCGTTGCGCACCGCCACGCACTGCACGGCCATGTAGCCGTCGCGCGTGATGCGGTCCAGGTCGCGGCGCAGCTGCTCCTCGAGCACCGATCCCTGCTGCAGGACATCGGCGGTGGCCTCGCCGGTGGACGAGACCTTGCTGGCCGTACCGAAGATCTTGGCCGTGGCGATGATCACCGCCAGCAGCACCACGACGGCCACCAGCAGTTCGACGACGGTGAAGGCGCGGCGCTGGGTCACAGGTCCCTCACGGTGCAGTAGACGGGGATGAGCTGGTTGCGGTCCGCGTCGTACGCGGGGACGAAGAACAGCGCACGGATGCCCTGCGGCACCGAGTCGTTGGTGCCGACGGCGGGCTTCTCGTAGTCGTCGAAGGCCTGGATGGTCGGCACGCGCGGGATCGGGTTGCTCAGGCGGATCTGGACGGGGTCCACCGAGGTGCGACGCCCCTGCGTGACCTTCAGGATGTTGCCGTTGGAGTCCAGCAGCCACTGCCCCGGGAACTGCCAAGTGCTCTGCACGGGTACCAGGGCGGCGGCCGGGAAGTCCGCCGCCAGCAGCCCCTGTGAGGTTCCCACCAGGCCCGTCACCCACGGCGCGTAGGTCGGGTTCGTCAGCGGGATCGGGTCGCCGGGCTGCTGCCAGCCCACGCGGACCTGCAGGCCGCCGGGCGAGCCGGTGCTGGCCTGGTCGGCCGACGCCGCCAGCGAGGTGAGCACGCGGCGGAACGGGACGGGCGGCTGCGAGGAGCCGGCCGGATTGGCCTTCGACACGTACGTGCGCGACGCGCCGCCGACGCCGACCACGCGGTAGACGAACACCGCCACCTGCACCTTGCCGCCGAAGCGCCGGAACATGACGTCCCAGCAGTACGGCGGCGGCTGGGTCACGGACTGGCCTTCGGGAACCGTCGGCCACCAGCGCTCGCGCTGCGTGACGATGATCGCGGGCGGGAAGCCCGCGACCGCCGAGTTGTACGGGATGCCGAACAGCGTGCCGTTGCCGCTGGTGACGCCGCCGGGGAACTCGGTCAGCTCGCTGATCGTGTTCGGGGGCGTGGCACCCGCAGAGAAGATGTCGATTGCGCCCGTGTCGTCGGGGACGGTGCCAGGCGCGTTCGTCGTCATGACCGCGGGACGCATCCAGCTCCAGTCGCCGGGTGCGGGACGGAAGACGTAGCTGTTGTTGTCGGTGGACTGCTGCAGGACGTTGAAGACGCCGTACTCCTCGAACGTCCCGAAGTCCTCCTGCCGCAGCCGGCTCCGGATCGTGCCGATCGCGTGCTCGGCCACGAGGGGGCCGATCTGGTCGTCGTTGGCCAGCTGCTGCTGCGCGATGCCGGCCGGGAACAGCGCCGAGATCGAGATGATCCCGATGGCCAGGATGAAGACCGAGAGCAGCAGCTCGATGAGCGAGAAGGCGCGGCGCATCACTTGCTCACCACCCCGGCGACGCCGGTGTAGCGGTTGAACGTGATGCGGTCGGCCTGTTCCTCGATGAACAGGGTCTGGTCGGACACCCGCTTGGAGGGGTTGCCGGGGCCGCCGACCGCCGCCGCTCCGGTGCCCTTCCACGCATTGCCGTCGAAGAACTGGCGGGCCTCGGCGTCGTTGAAGACGGCCAGGTACGGCACCCAGTCGACGAGCGGCTCGTCCAAGGGCTCGTCGTAGACGAAGTAGTCCAGGTTGTTTGGACCGCTGCCGTAGATGTTGGTCGTGCCGCGGTTCGGGAAGCCGTTGCCGTCGTAATCGACGAACGCCTTCACGTACGCGTTCTGGTTGCCGCTGGAGGCGGTGACGACCTCGAGCACCTGGCCGGGCATGCGCGAGAGCACGCGTCCGTCCGGGCCGAAGAGCACGCCGATCGCCCAGCCGAGCTCGGTCCGCGTCAGGTCGGGCGTGAACGTGGGCGGGGTGACCGCGTAGTTGGCGGTGCCCGCGAAGCGCGGCAGCGACCGCCACCAGCGGTCGTTCTGCCCGGCGACGGTGGCGGAATCGGTCACGAAGCCGAACGCCGGGCCGGCGACCATGACGCCCGCCGGAAGATCGCGCATCGGCACGCCCGGCACCGGCAGGAAGCGGTCGGCGTAGGTGTCGTTGACGTTCCTGAACTCGTTGCCGGCGGCCTCGGCGCGGCTGTCCTGGATCGACTCCCCGGTCCAGCGCGCGGTCACGATCTGCACCACCTGCGGCTCGCGCGGCAGCGCCTTGGCGCGGCGGTCAGGGGCGATGCGGAACGTCACCATGACGTAGGTGTTGTCGCGGACGGCGATCGCGCGCGCGGACCCCAGCGACGCAACGATCGTGTTCGTCGCGTTGGCAAGCTTCGCGTCGCGCGTGATCTTGCCCACGCTGATCGTGGTCAGCACCGCCAGGATCAGCAGGATGCCCATGACGACCAGCAGCTCGAGCAGCGTGAACGCTGCGAGCCGGCGCATCGGGCGGGATTGGCGGGCGGGTGCCTGCATGGTGTCCTGTCAGTTGGGCGGGTCGAGCTCGTAGCTGTAGACGTTGTCCGTCTGCGCAGCGGTGCGCTGCGCCGCCGTCAGGTTGGGGTTGACCTCGAGGTCGAAGCCGTACAGCCCATCGGGACCCGCCGACACCAAGCAGATACGGCGATTGGTGCACACCCCGAAGAGGTTTTCGACCGGCGTCCGCACGGTTCCGTCGGAATCCGGCAGGCCCGTGTCGACGCCGAACCGGAACGGACGGCCGGGGAAGACCCAGACCAATCGGTTGCCCCAGGTGTCGATCAACTCGCCACGTGGATTCGCGGGGGTCGTCACCGAGGGCGCATAGGTGGTGTCCGATGCCGGGTAGACCGGATTCGACTTGTCCGGCCGGTACATGTCGGTCGGGATGCCGGCCAGCATCGGCTTCGTGGCCTCGGTCTGCGCCATCAGGTTCAGGGCGTAGATGCCCTGCCCGCGCGCGCGGCCGATGATCGTGCCGTTGGCCGGCAGGCCCGTCGGGTTGGCGGGCTCCTTGATGTCGACGATGGCGCCCGGCAGCGGGATCGTGGCGCCGTCGTACGTCATCGGCCGCCCCACCGTCGCCTCGTACTCGGCCAGCGCGCTCTCCACGGTCGCCATCGCGTTCTCGACGCTGGAGCGCTCGGCGCGCTTCAGGAGCGCGCTGCTGACGCTGACCACCAGCGACGCCAGGATCAGGATGATGCCGACGACGATGAGGATCTCGAGCAGCGTGAACGCGCGGCGCGCGCGGGGTGCGGCGCGGCGGGCACGGGCGGCCGGGATGGGGTGGCGCGCGCCGGTCATGGGCCGAGCCTCGTGATGTTGTCCTCGTTGTAGCCCTCGGCGTCCGCGCGGGCATTCGGGTTCCAGCGCATGTCGGGGCCGAAGGAGACCAGGCCGAACTCGGCGCTGCGCGCGGCGCGCGTGGCCGAGGTGTCGCCGTTGGCGTCGGCGGCCGCGTCGATCGCGTCGCCGGTCCCGAACCGCTGCGGCCGGAGCGCGACGACGTCCGCCAGCGACCAGCTGTTGTCGGTGACCTTGGGGTCGCCGTTCACGTAGCCGCGGCGGTAGTACATGATCGGCTTGCCGAAGTAGTCCAGGATGACCTTCGGGGCCAGGTCGAAGTTGTTGATCTCGCCGGGCTTGGCCACCTGGGGGGTGCCGTCGCTGGCGAAGCCGACCAGCGCGCCGATCTGCTCGTCGCCCTTCAGCTCCAGGTACGGGCCGATCGACTTGCCCTTCAGGAACACGCTCTTGGTGTCCAGGTTGCCCGCGGGACCCTGCCCCGGGCCGGCCGCCACCAGGTTGCGCGCGGCGAAGGTGCCATTGCCGTTCGTGCCGGGGCGCGGGTTCAGCAGCGCGCCCCACACGCCGTCGGTGCCGGGATTCCGGATCCCCAGCACCGGCTGTTCGCGGTAGCCCGCGGTCGTGGTCACGGTCGGCAGGCCGCCGGTGTTCTCCAGGATCACGCCCCAGCCGTCCTGCGAGCGGTCGCCCAGGCCGAGCAGGTACTCGGGCAGGGTCGTCGCGCTGCGGTACGCCTGGATCAGCGTGCGCTCCGCCACGGTCGGCGGGTAGGCGTTGACCGAGGGCGGCGACAGCAGGTCCCGCGCCCACCCGATGGTGGGCTGCCCGCCCGTGACGGCCGGCGTGGACCCGACGCCCAGCGAGGGCGGCAGGTACCCCGTGTCCTTGCGGAACGACGCCATCGCCGTCACGATCGAGTTCATCAGGAACTCCGTGTTGGCGACGCGGGCGCGCTTGGACGCCGCGCCCAGGCCGACGAGCAGGGTGGCGATGATCGCGATCACGATCCCGAGCACCACCAGGATCTCGACCACGGTGAAGCCGCGCACCGCGCGGGGCGCGGGACGGGAACGGTCGGTGTCGTGGGGGTGCTGCATGGTCACTTGCCCTTCTGGCCCGAGACGCTCTCGATCATGCTGACGAGCGGGAGGAACAGCGCCAGGACGATGGTTCCGACGATGCCGCCCAGGATGACGACCATGAACGGCTCCAGCAGGCTCAGGAGGCTGGCCACCGCGACGTCGACCTCTTCGTCGTAGTTGTCGGCGATCTTCATGAGCATGATGTCCAGGTCGCCGGTCTCCTCGCCGACGTCGATCATGTTGACGACGATCGGGTCGCAGACCTTCGCCTTGCGCAGCGGGCCGGCGAACGTCTCGCCCTCCTTGATGCTGTCGTGGACGTTGCCCAGGGCCTTCTCGAACACCCAGTTGCCCGAGGTCTCCTTGGTGATGGTGATCGCCTCGAGGATGGGCACGCCGGCGGCCACCAGCGTGCCCAGCGTGCGCGTGAAGCGCGCAACGGTGGTCTTCTGCACCAGGTTGCCGATGACGGGGATCTTCAGGACCACCCAGTCGGACGCCGCCCTGCCGAACCCGGTCTTCCGGAAGATCTTGAACAGGAAGAAGATGATGAACGGCGCCGTGATGATCCACACGACGCCCGGCACCTTCTGGTCCGGGCTTGCCGAGCCGGCGATCCACTTGGACGCAGAAACCAGCCACAGCGTCAGCGCCGGGAGCTTCACGTTGAAGTCGTTGAAGATCTCCTGGAACTTCGGGATGACGAAGTACATGATGCCCGTCACGATCGCCACCGCGATGAAGATCACCACGGTCGGGTAGATCAGGGCGCCCTTGATGCGCCGGCGCAGGCGCTGGCCCTTCTCCATGAAGTCGGCCAGTCGCTGCAGGATGACGTCCAGCACGCCGCCGATCTCGCCGGCCTTCACCATCTTGACGTACAGGCGGTCGAAGGCCTTGGGGTACTTGGCGAAGGCGTCGCTGAGCGAGTTGCCGCTCTCGACGTCCTCGCAGACGCCCTCCAGGATGTTCTTCAGCTTGCCGGGCTTCTGCTGCTGCTCCAGGATCTGGAGCGAGCGCAGCAGCGGCAGGCCTGCGTCCTGCAGGGT
>JBEIFT010000036.1:0-14796 GCA_040382255.1 Phycisphaeraceae bacterium | reverse complement strand
CGCAGCGCGCCAGTGCCGCCCGCCCCGCCGCCGCGCACCACCGCGCCCACCAGCGGGTGGTTCAGCTGCTCGGCCTGCGCGTCGACGCCGGCCGCGCGCCAGCAGCCGTGGTGCGCCATCACCGAATACGTGAAGCGGTGGTGCCCGCGGTCCGCGGTCGGGTCGGGGAAGTTCGGCGCCTTCAGCAGGCTCAGGCCCAGCGTGCCGTGCTTGGCGCTGCGGCCGAACTTGCCGTCGTCCAGCACCGCAACGCCCATTCCGGGCTCGCTCAGGTCCATCCAGTTGTGGCCCGGCACCTCGAACTGCGCACGCTCCCACGTGGTGTTGTCGTGCGTCGCGCGCTCGATGTGCCCGAATTGGATGCCGAACGTCGCACGCCGCGCGCGAACGCCGCACGGGAAGAGCGTGCGAAGGAGCACCTGCTCCTCGTGCCACTCCACGTCGGTGACGATGTCGAGCCGCGGCGAGCCCGCGACCAGCCGGTAGCGCTGCACGATGCGGCTGGCCTTCCCCAGCGCGCGCTCGACCACGATCTCGGCGGCCAGCGGGCCGGACCGCTCGACCGTGATGCGCTCGGCCGGCGTCATGACGCGCGTGACCTGCTCCTGGTAGTCGCGGTCGATGTCCCACGCCTCCCAGCGGCGCGGGCGGTCGACGTAGAGCGCCAGCTGGTTCATCGGCAGCGGGGCGCCGTGTGCGTCGCACGCGTTCGCCAGGCGCCCGTCGTCGGCGCGGCGCAGCTCGGAAATGCGGCCGGCGTCGTCGATCGTCACGCTCAGGAAGCTGTTCCGAAGGGTGCGCCCGCCCTCCACGCGCGCGGCGTCGCGCGCCTCGGGGACCGGCGCCTTCGCGGGCTCGATCACCTGGATGCCCAGCGCCGGCACGCGCACGGCCATGACCTTGCCGTCCTCGGTCGCCAGCACGCCGGACTGCGGGGTGCTGGCGGGGTTGAAGACGACCAGGCGGTCGGCGCCGCGCGCGGCATCGGCGCCGGCCGCGCCCGCCACGCGCTCCGCCAGCCACGCCATGCCGCGCTGGATCGCGCGCATCGCGTCGGCGCGCACCGCGTCCATCTGGACGCGCGCGTCGTCGTAGACCTCCTTGATGCTGCTGCCCGGCAGGATGTCGTGGAACTGGTTCAGGAGCACCGACTTCCACGTCGCGTCGAGCGCGGCGCGCAGCTCCTCGGCCGCGCGCGCGTCGCCCTCGCACCCGGCGCGCGCGCAGGCCAGCGCCTCGGCCAGCCGCAGCATGCACTCGGCACGGCGGTTCGCCTCCTTGATCCACGCCTGGCTGGTGTAGGTGCCGCGGTGCAGCTCCAGGTACAGCTCGCCGTCCCACGTGCGCACGTCCTGGCCCTTGTTCCACAGCGCGCGCTGCGCCTGGTGCAGGTCCTCGCAGAAGGCGTGCACGCTCTTCTGCTCGGTGCGCGGCAGACCCTCGCAGCGCGCGGCGATGTTCGCGCGCTCGATCTGCTCGGCGGTGGGGCCGCCGCCGCCATCACCGAAGCCGTAGGGCTGCAGGTAGGTCGGCACGCGCGCGCCGTCCTGCTCCACCAGCATGCGCACGCCGTGCTGGAAGTCCTTCGGCTCGATCGGGCTGTTGTAGTTGTGCCCCGGCGTCAGGTGCGTCAGGATCTCGGTGCCGTCCAGGCCGCGCCACCGGAACGTGACGTTCGGGAAGCGGTTCGACTCGCACCAGCTCATCTTGTTGGTGATGAAGGTGTCCAGGCCCGCCTGCGCCATGATCTGCGGCAGGCTGGCGGGGAAGCCGAACGTGTCGGGCAGGTACAGGAAGCGCTGCGGGGCCGCGGCGCCGAAGCGCGCGTGCCACCAGCCCGTGCCGTGCAGGATCTGGCGGATGAAGCTCTCGCCGCTCGGGCACGTCGCGTCGGGCTCGATCCACATCGCGCCCGCGGCCTCCCAGCGGCCCTCGGCCACGCGCGCGGCGATCTGCGCGAAGAGCTCGGGCGATCGTTCCTCGATCCACGCGTACTGCTGCGCCTGGCTGCACAGGAAGTGGAAGTGCGGGAAGCGCTCCTGCAGCCGCAGCACGTTCGCGAACGTGCGCAGGCACTTGCGCTTGGTCTCGGCCAGCGGCCAGAGCCAGGCGGTGTCGATGTGCGCGTGGCCGACGGCATCGCACGTGACGGGCGTCGTCGCGCCGCGGCCCATGAGGAGCGCGGCCAGCTCCGGGAACAGCGAACTGCACGCCGCATGCATCGCGGCCGGCGTGCCGCGCACCGGCACGCGTGCCATCAGCGCGCGCAGCCCGCGGTCCAGCTCGTGCGCGCGGGCGTCGCTCTCGGGCAGCGTGGCCAGCAGCTTGCGCGCGGTGTCGAAGCCCTGCGCGAAGCGCCAGACGGCCTCGTCCACCACCACCAGCTCGGCCGACTCCAGCCGCCCGGGGTTCTCCTCGCGCCACCGCGCGTGGTGCTCGGCGTCCTCCCACCAGAAGGTGCTGATCCCCAGCGGCAGGTTGCACGCGGCCTCGATCAGCAGGTCCACCGCGCAGTCACTGCCGGCCGGCGCCTTGTCCCACAGGAACGCCAGGTTGCGGTACGGGTCGAACCCCTGGAACGGCACCCCGTCCTTCCAGAGCAGCGCCTCGGTGCCCGAGGAGAACCGCAGCGCCACCCGCTTGCCCGCGAACGACGCCGGCACCGCGCCCCGCAGCCGGAACCACGCGGTGCTCCAGACGGGACCCCACCGCCAGCCCAGCTCGACCGGCACGAACGCCTGCCCGAACGCCACGTCCGGCGTGGTGCGCTCGGGCGTCTGCCAGACGCCGATCCCCAGCGGCGCGGCTTCCGGGAACGCGGCCGGCAGCAGGATCTCGGAGACGAAGGACTCGAAGCGGATCGCGGCGTATTGCAGGTCGGGGAGCACGGGGGGAGGATACGGAGTTCCCCCCGAACCTCACCCCGCCGCGCCCATCGGCTTCTTGGGCTTCTTCGGCGGCGGAGCGGCGCCCTTCTTCTTGCTGGCGGCCTGCGCGGCATCCAGCTGGGCCTGGACGCGGGCCTCCTCGGCGGCCTTCTGCTCGGCGGCCTTGCGCTCGGCGGCCAGGCGGATCTCTTCCTTGTTCACGTCCTGGTGGATCGCCTCGGCCAGGCGCTGGTGCACCTGCATGATCGGCGTCGTCGACGTCGCGAACGCCTTCACGTCGGCGTCGGTGCAGTTCTCGAACTGCCAGCGGTACGCCTGCACGATCTGCGGGTCGCGCTCCGAGAGGAACGCGGCGTACGCCTTGTCCAGGTCCGTGCCGGTCAGCGCGGTCAGGCGCGCCACGGCGTCGGCGTCGGCCGGATCCATCGCGGCGTCCGCCTTCAGGTTCGCCTTCTTCGCCACCTTCGCGACGATCTGCTGCACGGCCACGTGGTTCACCACCATGCGGCGCGCGTAGTCCTTCACCTGCTGCGCCTGACCGTTGGCGGCCACCCACTCGCCCAGCTTCAGCTGCATGGCGGCGGCACCGCCGGCGTAGCGCAGGAACGCCTGCGGCTCCATCGCGGGGTCGAACGCAGGGGCGGCGGGCGCCGACGGCGCGGCGGGCGCGGCAGCATCGCCCGCGGGCTTCGCGGCGTCCTGCGGTCCGGCGGCATGCGCGTTCACGGACAGCAGGAGCCCTGCGGCAAGCATCGCGGCAACGAGGTTGGATCGGTTCATGTGCATGGTGTGCGCGGCCTCCCGCCGCCTCAGAAGTTGACCTGGTAGGTCAGCGCGAACGAGTAGGACACGCCGGCCGTGTAGACGGAGTTCAGCCCGCTGATGCCCTCGTTGGTGCGGTACTGCGTCTTGATGTCGGGGTTCGTGATGTTCTTGACGTTGGCGCTGAACCGCAGGCCGCCGACGATGGCCTGCGACGCGGTGAAGTTCAGCGTGCCGTAGCCCACCTGGTAGATGGACTGCGTCAGCAGCGTGGTGTGCGGATTCGCGCCGCTCACGAGCGAATCGCCCTTGAAGTTGTAGAACAGGCCCAGCTGCGTGCCGGTCAGTTCCACGTCGTACGTGGCATTGAGGTTCAGCAGGTAGTTCGGCGTGGCCGTCATCGGCTGGGTGTTGTCGTTGATGCCGTAGACGCGCAGGAAGTCGGTCGTCAGCGCGTCCAGCGTCACCTCCGACTGCATCCACGTGAAGTTGCCGCCCAGCGCCAGGCCCTTCCACTCCTCGCCCAGGATCGGGTCGAGCGTCACGCGCGACTCGATCTCCAGGCCCAGCAGCCACGCCGACGGCATGTTGATCGCGCTGGTGTAGGCAAAGCCCTCGGTGAACCGGTTCACGTACTGGATCGGGTCCTGGATGGTCTTGTAGAAGACCGATCCCGAGACCAGCCAGTTCTGCTCCGGCGTCCAGTCCATGCGGATGTCGTAGTTGTTCAGCGAGCTCATCCCCAGCTGCGGGTTGCCGATGAAGATGGGGCCGCCGATGTAGTCGTACTGGATGACCGGCACCATCTCGTAGAAGTTGGGCCGGGCAAGCGTCTGCGCGAACGCGGCACGGAAGATCAGGTCGTCGGCCAGGTTCCAGTTGCAGCCGATCATCGGCAGCACCCGCAGCTCGTTGAAGTACGCGTCCCAGATGTTCGGCCCGCTGAAGTTCTGCAGCGTCTGCGTGACGGTGTCGATCCAGAGCGCGTCCGCGTCCGGGATGACGTCCGTCGACATCAGCGTGTTCTCCAGGCGCGCGCCGCCGACCACGTTGAAGGTCTCGTTGAGCGGCAGGTCGGCCATCACGTAGCCGGCGGTGATGTCCTGCGTGCCGTCGTACGAGATGTCGGTCTGCGACTGGTTGATCGGGTGGTTCTGCGTCGGGAACACCTCGCTCCAGGGCGTGTCCCATCCGCCGGCCCACGAGGAATTCACGTCGCCGTTGTTGCTGAACGTGTCCTGCCGGTACTCGCGGCTGACGCTGTCGATGAACATGCCGGTCTTGACGTAGCCCTCGCGGCCGTTCCACTGCATGAACGGGAGCTTCGCGTTCCAGGCGCCCTGGATGCTGCTCTCCTCGTTGTAGTAGTTGATGTGCTGCACCCAGCCGACGAACGAGTTCTGCGCCGGCGGGTACGCGATCCACTGCGGCGGCAGCGTCAGCCCGGGGATCACCTGGAACTCGGGCACCCAGTACGACGCGAACTGCGTCTGGTCGGGCTGGTCCTCGACGGCCTTGCTCATCGAGAAGCGCCAGTCGAAGACCGGCGCCTTGAAGCTCAGGAACTCGCCGTCGCCGACGTCGCCGCCCTCGAGGAACGGCAGCGTGTGCTCGCCGCGCAGGATCACCGACTGCGTCGAGAGCTGGCTGTAGTCCAGCGTCTCCAGGCGGTTCCACGGCGCCGCGTCCGGCAGGTCGTGGCCGACGCCGGTCAGGTCGTTGACGTCGTAGCCCGGGAAGAAATAGCTCTTGCCGCGCGTGTCGGTCAGCCGGATCGCCTGCTGCTCGGAGAGCTGCGTGTAGATGAACTTGGCGCTGAGCCGATGGTTCTCCGTCTCCATTCCCAGCGTGCCCATGCCGCCCCACTGGATGGACTCCGTGCCCTGCGAGACGTCGTAGAGCTCGGTCTTGAAGTTGTCGCCGACGCCGAAGACCTCGGGGACGAGCGGCGTGCCCACGCCCGCCTGCTCCAGCGAATTCAGCTGGCCATTGTTGTAGGCGCTGGCGTCCTGCTCGTAGAAGAAGTTGCCGAAGCCGCCGACGCGCACGCCATCGTCGACCTCCCACGAGTTGCCGACGGCGGTCGACCACTTGTAGATCGACGGCGCGGCGCCGTAGGACGTGCCCGTGGGGTTGGGCCACGACTGGCCGGGCAGCTCCGGGTGGATGGTGAGGGTGTCGTTGTTCCCCCAGAAGTCCATCCCGCCGCCCTTGTAGGTGAGGAACTGCCCGCTCTTCACCTGCGAGTTCCCGCCCACCTGCGCCGAGACGCGCAGGTAGAAGTCGTCGGGGATGTCCTTCAGCTGGATGTTGACCGCGCCGCCCGAGGCCTCGCCCTGCTGGTCGGGCGTGAAGTTCTTGCTGACCTGGATGCCCTGGATGACCGCGGCGGGGAACTGGTCCAGCTTCACCGCGCGCTTGTTGGGGTCGGCGGAGGGCAGGCGCACGCCATCCAGCAGCGTGGCCACGTAGCGGTCGGGCAGGCCGCGGATGACGGCGTACTTGCCGTCCTGCAGGCTGGCGCCGGGCACCAGCAGCAGCGCCGAGGCGGCGTCGGACGCGCCCGAGCGCGAGATCATCTCGACGCCGATGGTGTCCAGCAGCGCCGGGGCCTCCAGGCGCAGCTGGAAGTCGATCGGCGGGATGATGATGTACGGCTCGAAGTTGGCGGGGACCGCGTACTCCAGCGGGGCCGTGGTCTCCTTGCCGAGCTCAAGGTCCTGGACGACGAACTCGTCCATGTCCTCGAACTCGCCCGCCAGCGCGGCGTCGGCATCGGCAAGCTGGCCGGCGGTGACGGCGACGTTCGGTCGCACCGCGCGGACATAGCCGTCCTTCGAGATCACCACCGTGTACGCGCCCGGCTCGACGCCGGTGATCGTGTACGCGCCGTTCTCGTTGGTGGTCGTGCGCGCGCGGGTGTTCAGCACCTGCACCGTCGCGCCCGCGAGCGGCGTGTTGAAGTCGCGGTCGGTGACGATGCCGCGGATCGTGCCGCCGCCGACCGCCTGCGCCGAGGCCTGGCCGGCGACGGCGCACACGAGGACGATGGATGGAACAGCGGCGAGACGGGCCGTCACCATGGATCGCCCAGCCCGTTCCGGATCGTGTCGATGCGCGAACGCATCACGGGGGTCGGCGGCACGCCGGCCACGGCCATCGAGAGCACCGTCGCGCTGAGGTCCTCGGCACGCGGGCGCGAGTTCGGGTTCAGAACCCCGGCCTCCAGCGCATCGGCCCAGCACCGCAGCGCGGCGTCGCGCTCGCCCAGCATCGCCCAGCCCTCGGCCAGGGCGCGCAGCGACATTCCGCGGCGCAGGTTCACGACGTAATCCGCCTTCGCGTCGTACTCGCGGCGCAGGCGATCGATGTCCCCTCGCCCGGCCGCGGCATCGCCCGCGCGGATTCGTGAACGCGCCACGTGCATGCCGAGCGGCACCACGTCCTCGGCCTGGAACGCGGTCGCGGCCAGGACGGCCGCGGCGCGGTCGATGCGCCGGCGCGCACCGGGCACGTCGCCGTGCGCCGCCAGCCAGTCGGCCACGCTGCACAGGTACGCCACCTGCAGGTCCAGCGGGAAGCCCTTGATCGAGTCGTCGATCGCGCGCAGCGCGCGGGC
The DNA here is from genome assembly GCA_040382255.1 of Phycisphaeraceae bacterium. Taxonomy (GTDB): domain Bacteria; phylum Planctomycetota; class Phycisphaerae; order Phycisphaerales; family SM1A02; genus UBA966. The sequence goes on along the minus strand of JBEIFT010000036.1, from coordinate 7,527 downwards.
GCGGCGCGGTGCGTCGGACTGGACGCGATCCAGCCACGCGCAGTAGCCGTCGAACGCCCCGCGCGCGAAGTCCAGGTCCTGCAGCAGGAAGGCGCGGTCGAAGGCGTCGGCCTGCGCATCGAGGTCGGCGTCCTTCACGACCGACGCGCGCGCGGCCTCGAAGGCGCCCCGGGTGCGGTCCGACACGGCCGGCAGCGTGCGCGCGAGCGCGGCGTCGTCGCCCAGCCGCGCATGGATGCCCGCGACCAGCGCCATCACGCGCTCGCCGGTCCAGGTGTCGTCGCCGCGCGCGGCGTCGGCGGCCTGCTGTGCGCAGCGGCGGGCGGCATCGGCGTTGCCGGCGGTGGCGTACCGCTGGCCGGCCAGGCCCAGCGCCTCGCCGCGGCGCCAGCCGTCGATGCGGCGCGCCAGGTAGTCGGCCTGCTCCACCATGCCAAGGTCCAGGCACGCCAGCGCGACGGCTTCCTGCGCCTTCGCGCGGTCCTTCGCGTGCGGTTCCTGGGGAATGAGCGAAGCGATGTCGAACGACTGGTTGAGCAGCGCCACGCGTTCCGCGGGGGCGATCGACGCGGCCTGCGCGGGCGCCGAGGCCGTGGTCGCCGTGACGCCCGCACCGGATGCACCGCCCCCCGCGCAGCCGCCGAAGCAGGCCGCGAGGGGAGTCGCGGTCGAACCGAGGATTGCGAGCGCCGAAACCGCGTGGGGAAGCTTCATGGCTCTGGATCGGTCCGGAGACCGAAGGAGCGCCTGGCGGCGGGAATACCCGCCGCCAGGCGCTCCGGGAAACGACTCTCGGGTCAGGTCACTGGCACGCGCCCCAGGCGCCGAGCAGGATGCCCAGGTCCGCGCCGTTGGTGGTGCCGTCGGCGTTCAGGTCACCGCCAGCGGTGCCCCAGGCGCCGAGCAGGATGCCCAGGTCCGCGCCGTTCACGGCCTGGTTCTGGTCAAGGTCGGCGACGCAGCTGCTGACGCACACGCCCGCGGGCTTGATCACGTAGCCGAACGCATCGGCCGCGGTCCAGCCGCACAGCCAGTTCTCGTTGGGGCCGAACGCGCCGCGGTAGGTCACCGGGACGAACCAGCCGTCGGCGGGGGCCGAGGTCGCGGCGGTCACGGCGTTGTTGTTGGCGCGCGGGTCCAGGCCGATCACCGGCTGCACGACGACGGTGCCCGAGATCACGTTGGCGCCGCGCACGATCTGCTTGATCGGCGAGACGCCGGTGGCCGCGGTGACGTTGCCGTTGGCCGCGTTGAACACGCCCTGCGCGGTCGCCTCGGTGTACGCCGCCGCGTTCGCGTTGTTGAAGAACACGCAGTCGGTGAACTCGTTCAGCTTGCCGCTCTTCTGGGCCTGGTAGGCCAGCGCCGGGTTCGCGAACGGGTTGACCGTCGAATACACGTCGTACGCCGTGGTCCAGGTGTTGGCCCAGGTCAGCGTGCCGTTGTAGCCGTAGCCGGTCTGGCCGCCGGTGGCCTCGCCGTCCGTGTTGTCGTTCTGGATCAGCTTGCCGCCCAGGTCCATGAAGACGGACGCGTGGAACTGCGCGCGCATGTTGTCGCGCCACTTGGTTCCGTGCTTGCCGCTGAGCGGCTGGCCGATGACCGTCATGTTCCACATGTTGGCGGTGCTGACGGGCTGCGCGTCCGACTTCTCGGCGCCGTCCATCTCGATCGCGCTGTCGCAGAAGCCCGAGCCCGCGGCCGCCCCGGGGATCGAGTAGCCCTGCACGATGAGGCCGAACTGCGCGCGGCCGCGCCAGCCCTGGTCGACGTCCAGGCTGTCGTCGCCGCTGTTCCAGATGCTGAAGTACTTCAGGTCGATGGCGCCTCCCCAGATCTCGATGCCGTCGTCGACGTTGTTCATGATCTCGATGTGGTCGATCGTCGTGCCGCGGCCGACGCCGCCCAGCGAGAGGCCGTTGAGCTCGTTGCCCAGGCCGACGACCTGGCCGCCGTAGCGCAGCGACACGAAGCGGAAGCTGCCGCTGTTGTCGTTGTCGTCGCCGCCGCCGTAGAAGGTGCGCGTGTCGGTCTGGCTGCTGGCGACCAGGCCTTCCATGTTGGCGTAGTTGCCGGCGCTGGGCGCGGCGGTGTTGGTCGTGACCGCGCCCTGGCCGTACTTGCCGATGAAGCCGCGGCCGCAGATCGTGACGTTGCCCCACTCGTTGGCGACCGCGCGCCACGTGCCGGTCTTCGGGTCGCCGTTGGTCCACGTGTTGAAGTCGTTCTTCGAGGTGAAGATCACCGGCTCGGTGGCGGTGCCGTTGCACACCAGGCGTCCGTCGCGCGTGATCGCGAGCGAGCCGCCGCTGTTGCTGGCGATCACCGTGCCGGCCTGGATGGTCAGCGTCGCGCCGGGCGAGACGTAGACCTGGCCCTGCAGGTTGTAGACGTTGTTCTTCGTCCAGGTGGTCGAGGTGGTGATGTTGCCGGAGACCAGGATCTCGGCGGCACCGGCGGCGCCCGCGATCATGGTGGCGCCGAGCACGGCGGTGGTGGCGTTGCGAACGGTCTTCATGGGAGTGCCTTTCTTGGGGAACTGGTGTCCACGTTTCGCGGCGTCGTCGGAGTGCGCCGCTTGAGAGGCCCGAATCTAGCCCTGCTTCCGCGCAACGCAATCACGGTTGCGCGAAGCATGCGTTCAGGTTCCGCGAGGCGGCCCGACCCTGCACGGCCCCACACCGTCCGCAAACGCGATCTGAACGAAAGCCCCGCGCGGCGCAAACATGGGGCTCAGCGCTTGCTCTTCGAGGCCCGCTCGACCTGCTCGATGTAGCGGGCGACGTCCTCGCGCGGCTTCAGCGCCTGCGCGTCGCGCAGCAGCGGGAGCGCCTCGGCGAAGCGCCCCTGGCCCACGTACACCTGCGCGATCTTGACCTTCGCGTTCGCGGCGAAGCTCTCGATGCGCGCGGCGCGCTCGTAGTACAGGATCGCCTTGTCGGGCTGCTGCTGGCGGTTCCAGTGCTGGCCGAGCAGCATCAGCGCCTCGCCGTCCAGCGGGTCGATCTGCACGACCTCCTCCAGGACCTTGGCCGTCTCGGCGTCGCCGCCGCCCTGCGCCATGGAAAGGCGGGCCTGCAGCTTCAGCAGCTTGCGCCGGTCGGCGTCGGCCAGCTCGCTGCCGAACGTCTCCTTCACCAGTGCCAGCAGCTCGCGCGCCTGCGGCATGCCGCCCTTCTGCGAGAGCACCTCGGCCTCGCGGATCGGGCGCGAGGCGGGCTGCGACGGGTTCTTCGCGATCGCCCGGCGGAACGCGGCCAGCGCCAGGTCGGGCAGCTGCTCCGAGAGGTACACGTCGCCCAGCAGGTACAGGCTGTCGACGGTGGACTTGCCGATCGAGTCGAGCGCCTCCAGGTTCACCGCGGCCTTCAGCGGCTGCTTCAGGCCCAGGTACGTGTGCGCCTGCAGCATCCAGAAGTCGGCCTTGTCGGGGTACGCGGCGATCAGCACGTCCAGCAGGCTGGCGGCGTCCTCGAACTTCGACTGCTTGAACACCGAACGCGTCAGGCCCAGGCGCCACTCGACGTTCTCCGGCTGCAGCAGCAGCGCGTTGCGGTACGACGCCTCAGCCGGCTGGTAGTCCTGGCGCTGCGTGTGGCAGTAGCCCAGCAGCCCGTAGGAGTATGCGTCGGCGCCGCCCAGCTCGATCATGCGGTTGAACGCGGCGATCGCGGGTTCCCACTGCGACTTCCGCGTGCAGATCAGGCCGATGCTGCGGTACGCGCGGCGGAAGTTCGGGAACTTCGCGGTGGCGGTGCGGTAGCTGGCCAGCGCGTCGTCCAGGCGGTCCTGCTGGAACTGCACGCCGCCCAGCGTCAGGTCCAGCACGGCCGACGAGTCCTGGCCGATCGAGCCCTTCAGCAGCGCCTCGGCCGCGGCCAGGTCGTCCGGCATGAGCTGGCGCACCAGCTCCAGCAGCGCCAGGTCGTCCGGCGTCACGCGCGGCTCGACGTCCGGGCTGATGCCGTAGCCGCCCACGAACGAGCGCTGGAACGACGGGTCGTCCCAGATCGCCGACAGGTCGGGCGCGGCAACCTGCATCGACGGCGCGGGGGCGTCGTCGACGGCATGCGCGGCGACGGTGCAGAGCGAGGCGAGCGCAAGCGCGGGGAATGCACGGCGGATGGTCATGGGGATCACCTCGGCTGGAAACGGACGGACACGCGCATGCGGCAGCCCACGCGCTTGCCGGCCTTGACGGCCGGCTCGAACTTCCACTGCCGGACCGCATCGAGCGCCGGCTTCTCGAACTCGGGATGCGACGCCTTCTCGACGCGCGGGTTGGCCACGCGGCCGGTCTCGTCGACGATGAAGATCAGCGTCACCACGCCCTCGACGTTGCGCGAGCGCATCTCGGACGGGTACGCGCCCGCCACCTGGTGCACCGCGCGCGGGCGCTGGTCGATCTCCGACATGCTGAACGCCGCGTCGACCTGCTCGTCGGCCGCGCCCACCTTGCCGGTGCCGCCGATGCGGCCGCCGCCCTGCAGCGACGCCGCACCTCCGAAGTCGCCCGCGCCGCCCGAGGCGCCGCCGCCGTTCAGGGCGGCCTCGATCGCACTCAGGCTGGCCGCGTCGAGCGCAGGGGCGTCGTCGCCGGTGACGGCGGAATCGACGCTCTTGATCGCCTGGTTCGGGTCCGGCGGCGTCTCCTTGTCCTGCTTGATCTCTTCCTTGGGCCGGTCCTCTGGCTGCTGCTCGTCGGTCTTGTCCTTCTTGACGTCCTCGGCCACCAGCTCCACGTCGCGCTTGCTGGCGTGATCCTCCTCGATGCGGAAGAACAGCACGCCGCCGAACAGCAGGATCGCGGCGTGCACGACCAGCGCCCCGACGATGCCGACGACGGTCCAGGCCTTGCTCATCGCTTGTCCGTGTTGATGCCGACCTTGGCGATGCCGATCTTCCGGACCTCGTCGAGCACCATCACCACGTACTTGAAGTCCGCGGCGCCGTCGCTGTTGATGATGACCTTCGGATCCTTCGCGGTCAGCTTGTAGGTCTGCAGCTTCATGGGGAGCTGGCCGGGCAGGATCTTGTCCTTGTTGAAGAAGACCTCGCCCTTGTCGTTCACGCTCAGCGTGACGGCCTTCTCCATCTCCTGCTGGTCGCCCATCGACTGCGCCGTCGAGGCGCCCGGGAGGGCCACCTGCACGCCCTGGTTCTTCGACATGCTCAGCGAGACCATGATGAAGGTCGCCAGCAGGAAGAAGATGATGTCGATCAGGGGGATGATCTGGATGTTGGCGGCCTTCTTGCCGCCCTTGCGCCGACCGCCTCCGCCGGCCACGTCAGTGCCCCCCCGCCGCGACCGGGGTGCGGGCCTCGGCGGCGCGCGCCGCGGCCACGGCCGCCTGCGCCACCGGGCCGGCGCGGCCCTCGACCATCAGCTTGAGCTGCTCGCCGGCGCCGACCATCTCGTTCTCCAGCACCTCGATGCGGTTGTTCAGGTAGTTGAACGGCAGCAGGCAGACGATGGCGATGACCAGGCCGAACGCCGTCGCGATCAGCGCCTCGGAGATGCCGCCCGTGATCGCGCCCGGCGAGCTCAGGTCGCCGCCGATCGAGCTGAACGACGCCATCATGCCGGTCACCGTGCCCAGCAGTCCCAGGAGCGGCGCCAGCGTGATCACGGTGTCCAGCACCGCGATGCCGCGCCTGTAGCGCTTCATCGTGCGGTTCTCGGCGTAGCCCAGCGCGTGGCCCAGCGACTGGTCGCGGTGCTCCAGCGCGTAGCCCAGCGTGGTCACCACGGCGTCCTTCGACTTCCGAGAGATCGCGATCGCACCGTCCAGGTCGCCCTGGCCGACGGCGGACATGAACTGCCCCAGCTGCTTGGAGCTGCGCTTGCTGCCCTCGACCAGCAGGAAGATCACGCGCTCGAGCACCACTGCCAGCGCGCACATCGAGGCAAGCAGCAGCGGCCACATGATGGGACCGCCCTGGATGAACACGTGGATCAGGTTGAACTTCTGCACCAGCGCCTTCAGCGCGCCGCCGCGGGAGGGGTCAAGCGGGATCGTGCCGCTGCCGGTCTCGACGAGCGGCGCGACCTTCCCCGCCATGTCGCCCTCCAGCGGGCGCACCAGCGGATTCGCGGAGCCGACCTGCGGCACCGCGACGCCGGCCACCCCGCTGTCGGAGCGGAAGAGCGTGACCGGGCCGATCATCGCGAACTGGCCGTTCAGCACCGTGCCCATCGCGTCGACGCCGACGCCCGCGAAGCGCGTGCCGCCGACGGCGTCGACGAGCCGCTTGATCGTGCGGTCGACGAAGCCGGTCTGCTTCCCGAAGCGCTCCTCGGGCGAGAGCGCCTTGTTCTCGAGGGCCTGCTTGGTGTCCTCGATCGGGGCGGCGAGCACCTGCACCTCGCCCACGCCGATCTTCGTCTCGAAGTTGCGGACGTACTCGTCCAGCAGGCTGCTGACGTAGCCCAGCTCGTCCTGGCGGGACTTCATCTCGGCCTTCAGCGTGGCGATCTCCAGCGCGCCGGCATCGACCAGGCGCTGGACCTTGGCCTCCTCCTTGCGCTGCTCGACCACCGACTCCTCCAGCTGGGTCAGCTGCTGGGCGATGGGCAGCTTCTCGGCGGAGATCTGCGCACGGAGCTCGTTGAGCGTCGCGATGCTGCGGTTCAGCTCGGTTTGCGCGCCGCCGGAGACCTTGCCGATGACCTGGGCGGGCTCGGCGGCCGGGGCGGGCGACTGCGCCGCCGCGGCGGACGCCAGCGCAAGCGCGAGGGCGGCGATGATGGGCATGGTGGGTCGCATGTTCATTGGATGGTGATCGGGAGCGGGACGAAGGCCGGGCTGGCCTTGCCCTGGATGACTTCGAGCGCGGTCAGGATCGCGGACGCCGCGTCCGGCGCGGGCTCCCACTTCCAGCCGTCCTCGGTGGGGTGTCCCACGCCGGCCTCGCCGCGCGGGCTCAGGAAGTACGCCTGCGCCAGGCCGACGTAGATGACCTGCACCTCGCTCGAGCTGCCGTCCGCCAGCTTGCGGATCTCGTAGGCGACGGTGATCTCGCTGTTCGCCTTGTTGACCTCGTTCAGGATGCCGAGCACGTTCTGGAAGCGCTCGGCCACGCTGACGCGGGTGTTCGCAGGGTCGGTGGGAATGCGCTGCAGGAGCGGGGCGATCTTGGCGGCCACCTGCTCCGGCATCAGCTTCGCCAGGCTCTTCACCTGCGCCTCCATCGAGAGCACGGTCTTGCGCAGCTGCTCGCCGGTCGCCTTCAGCTTCTCGTTCTCCGCAACCAGCTCGTCGCGCTTCCTGTTGGAGTCGGACACGGACTTCTCGCCCTGCGCGATCTTCTCCTTGAGGACCGAGACCTCCTTGCCGACCAGCTCGATGCGCCCCTGCAGCAGTTCCTTCGCCTGCTGCCAGTCGTTGCGCTCCTTCGAGATGATCTGCTGCGTCTCGATCCACTTCGCCAGCGTCAGGCGGCTCTCCTCGAGCGTCGGCTTGGACTGGTCGGCGGCGGGCTTCGGCGCGGCGGCAGGTGCGGCGGCGGGCGCGGCGGCGTCCGGCT
>JBEIFT010000035.1:0-15221 GCA_040382255.1 Phycisphaeraceae bacterium | reverse complement strand
CGCGCACGGCCGCTCGCTGGCGCTGGTGCTCGCGGACCGCGAGGCGCCCGGCAACCGCGCCGCGGTGGGGGCCGAGGTGGCGCTCACGCTGGACGACGGCCGCACGCTCCGGCGGCGCGTCATGCCGTGGCGCTCGTACCTCTCGCAGGTGCCGGGGGAGGCGTGGTTCGGGACGGGGTCGGCCGCGGTCCGTGCGATCACCGTTCGCTGGCCGGATGGCGCCCGCGAGCGCTTCGACGTCCCGGCGCCCGGCTCGCCGGGCGCGCCGGTCCTGCTGGCACGTGGGACCGGCACCGCGGCGGACCCGCCGCGTGCCGCGCCGGCTGCCGCGGCCGAGCCGTCGAAGTGACCGCGTGGGGGCGTGCTTCCGGCCGTCCGTGGCTCAGTGGCAGGCGCCCCAGCCGCTGAGCAGCGCGCCAAGGTCCGCTCCATCGGTGGTGCCGTCGCCGTTGAGGTCGGTCGCCCCGGGCAGGCCCCAGCCGCTCAGGATGCCGCCCAGGTCGGCGCCGTCGCGCACGCCGTCGCCGTTCAGGTCGCCCACGCAAGGCGACGCGCACTGGGCGGTCGTGATCGCGAAGTCGTCGATCGCGGCCTCGGTGATGGAGTTCTCGGGGCTGTCGCCGACCGTGAAGCGGAAGCGCATCTGCGACGTCAGCGCGGGGAAGTACGACAGCAGGTTGATGTTGCGCGAGACCCACGCATTGGGCGAGGGGCTCGAGGTCGCCTCGTCGATGCGCACCCAGGTCGTTCCGCCGTCGGCGCTGCCCTCGAGCAGCAGGCTGTCGGCCTCGGACTGCGTGCCGCCGACCAGGGCGTCGCTGCAGAAGAACCAGCGCGCGAACGAGAGGTTCGCCGCCACGGCCCCCGAGAGGTCGAACACCGGCGAGAGGAGCCGCGTGGTGCCGCCGTCGACGTCGGCGGCGGTGCCCGTGCCGCCCGCGACGCCGTTCTGGGTCACCCAGCACTTGGTTCCGGTTCCGGGAGTGCTGTCGGCGCTCGGCGCCGCTGCGCCAAGCGTGCCCTGCGTGGTGCCGATCGGCACGGCCACCTGCCAGGCGCCGGTGGTGAGCGCGCCCTCGTTCACGACCGTCCAGCTGGACGTGTCGCCCTCGAAGTCGCTGGCGTAGAGCACGCCCGACGACGACTGCACCGTCAGCACGGCTCCGGTCGTGGGCGCGGTCGGCGGATCGACGTACGTGCCGCCGTTGGAGAGCTGCGCCGTGACGTACCAGCGCAACGCCGTGCCGCACGGCTGCCCGGGGATGCTGGCCGCGTACAGGTCGGCACCCACGCCGGCCAGCGCGGTCTGCTGGTAGGTCGTGCCCGCGTCGGTCGACCAGAACAGCTTCGCGCTGCCGGCGACGACGGTGCCGCCGCCGACGATGTTCATCTGCACGCGGATCTCACGGGCCGTGCCCGGCGTGGCGGTGGCCGGCACGCCGCCCGGGTAGCGGAACGTCAGCGCGATCGGCGGCTGGTTCATCCACACGTCGATGCCGGCGCAGCGGCCGACCACCAGGTCCAGCCACCCGTCGCCGTTCAGGTCGACGATCGCGACGTCCGTCCACGCCGCCAGGCTGGCGGTGGGCAGCGGGGGGGTGTTCTCCACCAGGATGCCGCTCGGGCTGCCGGCGTAGATGTTGCGGTAGATGTGCGTTCGGCGGCCCGTCGTCGGGCAGAACGGTCCGAGGTCCGCGTCGACGTCGGTGATGATCGTATCGATCCGGCCGTCGCGGTCCAGGTCGCCCGACTGGATCGTGTTGCCGAACTCGTTCAGGCTCTGCGCGATGGTGTACGAGGTGAAGTTCGGCTGCCCGGTGGCGTCGTTGCCCTCGTTGATCAGGTACTTGTCCTGCCCGTCGTCGGCCACGATGATGTCGAGGCGCCCGTCACCGTTCAGGTCGGCGGTGTCGATGAAGTACGGCGCGCCGGCGACGGCCTGCTTCGGGCCGTCGAACGCCGTGACGCCGGACTTCTTCGTGAACACGGCGACGTTCTGTCCCGTGACGAGCGTGTTGACGCGGATGATGTCCTTCAGCCCGTCGCCGTTCATGTCGGCGGCGATCGCCGAGTTGCCGAAGGCCGACGCCAGCTGCGCGGCGCTCAGGATGGCGGTCCCGCTGTCGTAGAAGTAGCCGGGGTTGGAGGCCCCGTGGTTCATCAGGAGCTTGTTGTCGTAGTCCAGCGACGCCGTCTCCGCGGGGCTGGCCTGGCACTCGCCCGTGCCCGTGGTGTTGCCGTCGCCGTTCAGGTCGAGGCAGATCGTCTGGCCGCTGGTCTCGGGCGTGTCGTAGTCGGTGTAGAAGATGTCCGGGTAGCCGTCGCCGTTGTAGTCGGCGATCGCCGCGTCGCAGAAGCGCGGGTTGGCGGCGGTGCCGGCCTTCGACAGCAGCACCGGGATGCGGGCGTTCTCGAAGCGGAACCCGCGCCACGCGCCATTCGCTTCGCGGCCCAGGTTCATGTAGACGCGCGGCTGGCCGAGTACGTCGTTCACCTGGTCGCTCATCGTGGTCGCGGTCACCAGGTCCAGCCAGCCGTCGCCGTTGACGTCGACCGCCTCGACGTCGCGGTCGTTGCAGGGGTCCATCATGCCCACGTAGCCGGCCACGTCGCTCGCGGTGCCGTACTCGACGGTGCGGTCGACCAGGATGCCGCCCTCGTTCATCAGCAGCAGGTCGCGGAAGCCGCCCTGGATGCTGCCGGGGAACTTGCGCATGCAGACGATGTCGACGTCGCCGTCCTTGTCGAAGTCGCCCCAGGCGAAGTCCTTCTCCAGGTTGTCGTTGACCACCAGGTTGGACGCGACGGCCAGGCGCCCCGCGGTCTCGTTGACGTAGTTCACCCAGGTCTGGGCGTGGGCGGCCGCAGCGCACGCAAGCGCGGCCAGGGTGGCGGTGGTGGGGAGTCGCATGGGGTCGTGTCTCGTTGCGTGCGTGGGGTGGCTTCGTTCGGAGGGCCGCGTCTCGGGCGGCGTCCCGGGCTCAGGGGCAGGTACCCCACTTGCCCAGCAGGATGCCCAGGTCGATGCCGTTGACGTCGCCGTCGCGGTTCAGGTCGGCCGAGACGTCGGCCATGCCCCAGGTGCCCAGCATCGGGCCCAGGTCGCCGCCGTCCACCTTGCCGTCGTGGTTCAGGTCGGCGATGCAGGGGATGCAGGCGTCGGGGACGCCGTTTCCGTCGGTGTCGGGCGCGCCGCCCAGCAGGATGTCCGCCAGGTCGTTCGTGCCGTTGTGGTTGCAGTCGCCCTGCGGGTCCTCGTAGGCGGCCAGCAACGACTGGAAATCGGCCGCGTTGACGACGCCGTTCTGGTCGATGTCGAACACCGCGCTCGGCAGGTCCGGGTTGGTCGCCTGGCCGTACGCGGCGCGGAAGGCCACGAAGTCCGGGGCACGCACGGCGCCGTCGCCGTCAGCGTCGAACTCCGGGCGCCCCAGCGAATCGAGGAACGCCACCAGCTGCGCCTTCTGCGCGGGTGGCAGCTGCGCGAACGCGTCGGCCGATGCGGCGCCCTCGCCGTAGGGACCGTGCGCGGCGATCGCCGCCGTCACGCGCGACGCGAACGTTCCGCCCGCGGCCGAGCCGTCGTGCAGCATCGGGTCGCGCGTGCGCAGGTTCCACAGCACCGGCGTGCGCATCTCCAGCTCCTGTGCGCCGTCCTGGGCGACGCCGTCGCCCAGCAGGCCCATGTCGTGCAGCAGGAAGTCGCTGTAGAGGCGGATCACCTTGTTGCGAAGCGATCCCTCGAGCGAGGGATCGTCCGCGGTGGTCCACTGCGGGACGTGGCACTTCGCGCAGCCGACGGCCGCGAAGACCGTCTCGCCGGACATGCCGGCGCGAGGCGTCTGCGGCGGGGCCGCGATGTAGCGCTGGAAGTGGGTCACGCGGTCGATGAAGGCGTATCCCTGCTGGTCGGGGACGTCCTCGAGGTCGGGGATCGTGTCGCACTGCGCCAGCTTGGACTGGTCGTTGTTCGGCGCGTTCTCGATGGGCTCCAGCCGGTTGGTGATGCCCATCTCGTTGCGCGTGGCGTCACCGCTGAAGCTCAGCACCGTGGCGACCTGCGCCTTCCAGCCGAAGCGTCCGGCGCGCAGCGGGCCGGTGGGGTCCTCCAGCGCACGCACCCAGTGCACGCGGCCGCTGATGCCGTCGGCATCGGCATCGATCGGATCCTCGATCGCCGCGATCGCGGCATCGGGGATCGCCTCGACCAGGCCGAACGCCAGGCTCGAGTTCGTGATGCGGATCGCGGTGAAGTTCGCGGCGGCGGGGATCTGCTCCTTGCAGGACTCGCTGGACGCGAACGCCTGGAGCAGGCTCTGCGATTCGCCGGGAACCAGGCTGAACATGCCCTTCTCGGTGATGCCGAAGTGGGTCACGCTGATGGAGCCCCAGCCGCCAAGCGGGTTCGCGTGGCATGACATGCAGCCGGCCTTGTTGAAAATCGGGCCCATGCCTTGCGCGGGCGTCATGGGGGTCGAGTACAGCGCCTTGCCGGCCTCGAAGAGCGCCAGCTGCGCGGGCGTCAGCGTCGGGATCGGCGACCCGGCCTTCGGCTGCAGCGTGGACTGCGCGGAGGCAGCCGTGGCAGCGGCGATGGCGATGGCGACGGACAGAAGGGCGGCGGTTCGGCGCATGCGGGGCCTTGGTCTTCGGGGTGGGGCGAGACGCGACTGCAGGCCCGAACGGGCGCCGTGCCAAAAGGGTAGGCGCGCATCCGAGAACCAACGCGGTCCACGGGCACGATTCCCTGTCTGAATGTAGTCCGGGGGCCATGCGGGGCCAACGGAAACGCCGCGCGCGACTCGTATACTTTTGCCCGTGGCGCTGCATTTGACGACCATCCTGCCGGTTGCGGCGGCGCTTGCGGCGCAGGTCGTGACCCCGGCAACGGGCACGTCGGCGGGCGCCCCGCCTGAAACACCCGGGAAAGCAGGCGCGGCGGCTCCGGACCGCCTGTCCGTGGTCCGACGGCTGCTCCGGGACGGGCAGTTCGCGGCCGCCATCCCGGTGGCCCAGGCGGCCGTGGCGGCCGCCCCCGAAGATCTGCGGGCGCGGTTCTTTCTCGGACTCTGCCTGCACAAGGCCAAGCGGTACGCCGAGGCGCTGCCGCTTCTGGAGGCGGTCGCGGCGGCCCCCGCGCCCGGGTTCCCCGAGGCGCCGCACGCCGTCCACTTCCTGGGCTGGTGCCGGTACTACCTGGGCGACCTGCCCGGCGCTCGAGCCGCGTTCCAGGCGCACGCCAATGCGTTTCCGAACTATGACGACTCGCACTTCGGGCTCGGTCTCGTGGCCTTCGACGAGGACCGCAGCGCCGAGGCCGAGCAGTCGTTCCGGCGCGCACTGGAGCTCCTGGGCGAGCAGCAGGGCGCGGCGCGCGAGCGAGCGAAGAACCTGGCGCGCCTGGGCGACGTGCTGCTGCGGCAGGACAGGCTGGCCGAGGCCGAGCAGTCCTATCGCCGCGCCGTGGAGCTGTTCGAGGACCACTACGAGGCATGGGCGAAGCTCGCGCGCCTGCTGGACCGGATCGGCCGAGCCGACGAGGCCTCCGCCGCACGCGCGAAGCAGGCCGCGGTGATGGCCCGGCTGGGGAAGGACGTGCCGCGCGGATGAACGTGCCCGCCTCCATCCTGCTGGCGGTGCTTGCGCAGGCCCAGCCTGCGTCGCCCATCCACTTCACCGACGCCACCGCCGGCAGCGGCCTGCAGGCGACGATGACGAGCGGCGCGACGCCGTCCACCGCGATCCTCGAAGTGAAGGGCGGCGGACTGGCGCTGATCGACTTCGACGGCGACGGCGACCCGGACGTCTTCATGCCGAACGGCGCGACGCTGGCCGACCCGGAGCACGGCCCCGGCGCCCGGCTCTTCGAGAACCTCGGCGGCCTGCGATTCCGCGACGCGACCGAACGCATGGGAATGCGCCACACGCGCTGGAGCTTCGGCTGCGCGGTGGGCGACTACGACGGCGACGGCCGCGACGACCTGTACGTCTGCTGCTTCGGCCCGGACGTCCTGCTGCGGAACCTGGGCGGCGGCCGCTTCGAGGACGTGACCGCGAAGGCGGGGCTCGGCGACCCCGCATGGTCGACCGGCGCCGCATTCGCCGATCTCGACGGGGACGGCGACCTGGACCTCTTCGTCGTCAACTACGTGGACTTCGACCCCGCGCACCCGCCCGTGCCCGCGGCGTTCAAGGGCATCCCCGTGCTCGCCGGCCCGCGCGGGCTTCCGGCGCACGTCGACCTGCTGTACGAGAACCGCGGCGACGGCACGTTCCGCGACGCCAGCGAACAGGCCGGCATCCGCGCCGCGATCCCGGGCTACGGACTGAACCTTGCGATCCTGGACTTCGACGGCGATTCGCGCCCCGACATCCTGGTGGGCAACGACTCGGAGCCGAACGCGCTGTTCCTGAACCGCGGCGGCCCGGCCGGGCTGCGCTTCGAGGAGGCCGGCCTGCGTTCGGGCGTCGGCACCAATCTCGACGGCGCCGCGCAGGCCACCATGGGCATCGCGATCGGCGACGTCGACGGCGATGCGCGCCCGGACGTCTACACGACGGTCTTCTCCAGCGACACCAACACGCTGCACGTCAACCTGGACGGGCGCTTCTTCGACGACCGCACCGCGCGCTACGGCGTGGGGGCGCCGTCGCGCCCGCTGCTGGGGTGGGCGACCGCCTTCGTCGACCTGGAGCACGACGGCGACGAGGACCTGGTGGTCCTCGACGGCCACGTCTATCCGCAGGCCACGCGCGCGACGATGGACTCGGACTACGAGCAGCCGCCGCTCGTGCTGCGCCGCGACGGTGCGCGCTTCGCGGTCGAGGCCGCGCCCGGCCCCGGGCTGCAGGGCGCGCACCGCGACCGGACCGCGGTGTTCGCCGACCTCGACGGCGACGGCGACCAGGACATCGTGGTCGGCGAGCTGAACGGGCCGCTGCGCCTCCTGCGCAACGACCATGACCGTGCCGGCGACTGGGTCGAGGTTCGCCCGGTGAACGCCGCACGGGGCGACCTGCACGGCATCGGCGCGCGCGTGCGGCTGGTCGACGCCGCCGGAACCACGCGCGCGGTGCGCTGGATGTGGGGGGGCGGGCCATTCCAGTCGAACGTCGGTCCCGTGCTGCACTTCGGTGCCCCGGCGGCCTGGGGGCCGCTGACGGTCGAGGTCGACTGGCCATGGGGCGGCACGCAGCGGGGCGGCCCGGCAGAGCGCGGACGCGTCACCCAGGTCGGCCGCGACCCCGTGCTCACAGGAGCGGCGACACCAGGTTCGCGAAGTGCTCCATGAAGCGCTGCACGCGGCGCCGCCTGGACCAGCCGCGCGGGTCGATGCGGACCGACTGCGCCAGGTAACCGGCCTGCAGGCGCCGCAGCTGCGTGGCGAAGGCATTGTCGTACACCGCGACGCTGGTCTCGAAGTTGATCTCGTAGCTGCGGCGGTCCAGGTTCGCGGTGGTGATGATCGCGATCTCGTCGTCCACCGAGACGGTCTTCGAGTGCAGGAATCCAGCCTCGTACTGCCAGATCTCGACGCCGGCGTCCAGCAGCGACTCGAAGTGCGCCTTGCTGGCGAGGGCCGCCAGCAGGCTGTCGTTGACGCGCGGCACGATCAGCGTGACCCGCAGCCCGCGGCGGGCGGCGACCTCCATCGAGCTGACGGTCGCCTCGTCGGGCACGAAGTAGGGCGTGCTCAGGCAGACCTGGCGCCGCGCCAGCTGGATCGCGGCCTGCATCAGCGCCGTGACGGTCGAATTCTCGAAGTTGGGGCCGGAGGGAATCGCCTGCGCGGCCACGCCGCCGGGGAGCATCGGCGGCTCGGTCAGCTGGACGCGCCGGAACTCGCCGGAGTCCATCGCCCAGTCCTCGACGAAGACCTGCTGCAGCTCGCGCACCAGCGGCCCGCGGATTCGGATCCACGAGTCGACGTACGGGTCGTTCTTGCCCAGCCTTCCCGAGGCCTTGAAGTCCGGGTCCGCGATGTTGCGGCTGCCGGTCTGCGCGACTACGCCGTCCACGATCACCAGCTTGCGGTGGTTGCGGATGTCGATGCGCGCCACCAGCAGCCGCCAGAACGTGGCGGGCAGGGCGGCCACGACGCGGACGCCCGCCGACTCCAGCCGGCGGCGGTCGGCGCTGCGCAGGAAGCCCTTCGACCCGATGCCGTCGACCAGCAGGCGAACCGTGACGCCGCGGCGGGCCGCGCGCTCCAGCGCGTCCGAGACGCGGCGTCCGGTCGCGTCCTGCTCGTAGATGTAGAAGACCAGGTGGACGTGCTCGCGCGCGGCGTCGATGTCCTCGACGATCCAGCGCACCTGCTCCTCGGGGTCGCCGGAGAGCTGCAGCAGGTTGCCGCCCAGCACCGGCGGGGCGCCCAGGCAGTTCGCCAGCCGCGCCAGCTGCCCGTCCTCGACGCTCATCGACCACTGGAGCACGTGCGGGTCGGTCCACGGCGGCACCTGGTCACGCAGCGAGTCGATGATCCGCTTGTGCCGCCGGCGCCTGCTCGAGCCGACGCGGTTCTCGCCGATCACCAGGTAGATGAGGATTCCCGGCCCCGGCAGCGCGAACAGCGTGGCGATCCACGCGAGCGCCGAGTTGGGCCGCATGCCCTTGGCCCACACGATGCGGACGGAGAGCAGCACGTTCAGCAGGAAGACGGCCGCGGCCACGCCGACGAGCACCGCCTCGCTGAGGGTCACCCCCAGCCAGTCGCGCAGGATGTGGGTGAGGAGGGCGCCCATCCGGCGCTCACTCGACGATCGCCACGATCTCGAAGTGCTTCTCGCCGCGCGGCAGGTTCGCGCGCACGGTCTCGCCCACGCGCGACTTCATGAGGGCGACGCCCAGCGGGCTGGACGAGGTGACCTCGATCCAGTCGGCGTCCTCGTCGCTCATGTTGCCGACCAGCTTGTACAGCTGGGTCTTGCCGTTGGCGGTGTCCTTCAGCTTGACGACGGCGCCCAGGAACACCATGTCCTTCGGCAGCACGCTGTCCGCGGCCACCTGCGCGGTCTTCAGCCGCAGCTCCAGCTCGCGGATCTTGGCCTCGTTCAGGCCCTGTTCCTCGCGGGCGGCGTGGTAGTCGGCGTTCTCCTTCAGGTCGCCGTTGGCCCGGGCCTCCGCGATGCGCGTGGCGATGATCGGCCGCTGGGCGAACAGCTCCTTGAGCTGCTGCTCCATCTTGACGCGATCGGCGGGGGAGATGATCTCCATGGCGGCTCCGGGTCCGGGAAACGATCGACTGGGGGAAAAACGGTCCGCGGCGGGAACGCCCGCCGCAGCAGGAGGTTAGCGCATGCCCGGATCCCGGGCAAGCCCCGTGGGCTCCGGGTGCGTGGCGCGCAGTGCGTGCGCCCACGCGGCGCAGGCAAGGATCCATGGCCAGGCGACCAGTGGCCAGTCGTGCGTCCCGGGCGCGCCGGGGCGGAGCGGGGCCACGTCCAGCAGCGCGCTGCACGGGCCGAGCAGTGCCGGCAGCGGGGCGGTCGCGCCCAGTGCGTCCGCTGCCGGCCCCGCGGCCACCAGCACGATGCATGCGATCGCCCATGCCGCGCGGCGCCACCCATGGCGGCCCATGCCGCACGCGACCGCACCGCCGCACGCGGCGATCCAGCCAACCAGCAGCGCGTCGATCGCCATGCCGCGCATCGGCGGCCAGTAGGTCACCAGCTGCAGCGGCCACAGCACCGCCTGCACGATCGCCGCCAGCGCGACCGCGTCGAGCAGCACGCGTGCCGGGCGCCAGCCGTGCGGCGAGAGCGCCAGCCTGCCGACGGGCCAGACCGCGCAGCCGCCGACCGCGAGCAGTTCGAGGAATGCCCGCACGCCCGGCGTGTACGAGGTGGAGGTCGGCTGGATCGGGACGTTCAATCCCACCGTGGCCGCGAACGCGGCGGCCACGAAGAGGAACGCGAGGGTGACGAGCCCGCGGGGGACCGGCATGCCGCGAGGGTACCGCGGCGGTGCGCGCCCGCGCTCAGCGCGCGACGGCGATGTCGCCGCGCAGGTCGATCACGTGTTCGGCGCCCGCGTCGATCCGCTTGAAGCGCTCGAAGGCGTACTGGAGCGCGGCCAGCTTCTGCGCGGCGGGAACCTCGGACGCGCCCTCGTCACCGGGCGCGCGGCCCCAGACGATCTCGCGGCCACGGTCGGTGCGCAGGCGGATGAGCCCGTCCTTGGCGAAGCCCGAGAGGTCCACGGCGGCGACCTGCGTGCGCCACTCGCGGTCCTGCACCAGCGCCGCCATGCGCAGCGCGGCGTCGACCTCGGCGCCCGGCCACGCGGTGCCGAAGCCCGCGGGACGGGTTCCGGTGGCGCCCTGGATGCGCAGCAGGCGCGGGCCCTTGCCGGCCGCGTAGTCGCGCGGCAGCAGGCGGCCCTTCGTGTCGACAAGGTGCTCGCCCTGCGCGTCGCACACCAGCGCGAACGGCACGGCCCAGCGGCCCTCGATCACGACCTCGTCGACATCGGTGCGGCGCAGCTGCGTCACCTGCTCGTACCAGCCGCACTGCTGCACCGCGTCGCGCGCGGCCTGCAGCCCGGCCTGGTCGAAGGGATCCGTCGAGACCGACTTGACCACGGCGCGCTCGATCGCGCGGCGGTCCTCCTTGGGCAGCCAGCTGGGCTGGTCGCGCAGGACGACGTGCATCGGCGCCGGCAGCGACGCCTGGCGCGTGCGCTCGACGAGCTTCGGCACCCAGACGCCCAGCACCAGCGCCAGCGCGCCGAGACCGGCGGTCCAGCCGGCCAGCCCGGCCCAGCGGCGTGCGCCTTCCCAGTCGATGCGTGCGGTCTCGTTCGATTGCTTGGACTTCGTGGCCATGCGACCACCTTCATCGGCCGGAATGCGCGTCCGACGCGAGAATCACGGGCAATCCGGGAACGGTTGCGCGGGCCCGGGCCTGCGCGTCAGGCGGCGGCGCGGGCGCGGGCTGCTCGCGCGTGGGCGGTGCGGACCATCCGTGCCACCAGCTCCTCCATGGTGACGCCTGCATGCCGGGCGGCCTTCGGGACCAGCGAGTGGTCCGTGAAGCCCGGCATGGTGTTGATCTCGAGGAACCACGGGCCGCGCTCGTCCAGCATGAAGTCCACGCGGGCCACGTCGCGGCAGCCCAGGGCGTGCCAGGCGGCCCGGCTGAAGGACCGCACCGCTTCCGCCACGCCGTCGGGCAGGGCGGGATCGAGCACGTACTGCGTGTCGTCGCGGTGGTACTTGGCCTCGTAGTCGTAGGTGCCGTCGCCCGGCACGATCTCGATGATCGGCAGGCACTCGCCGTCCACCAGGCCCACGGTCAGCTCGCGGCCGCGGATGTACTCCTCGGCCAGGATCCGGCTGCGGCGGGGCTCCAGCTCCAGGCGGGCGCGCTGGACCTCGTGGCCGTTGTGGCAGATGCGCAGGTCGACGCTCGAGCCGTCGTCGGCGGGCTTCAGCACCACCGGGCAGGGCACCGTCAGCGGCTGGCCGCACGCCAGTTCCTGCGACTGCGGCGTGGGCACGCCGATGACGGACACGATCTTCTTCGTCTCCACCTTGTCCATCGCCAGCCGCGCGGCCTTGGGCCGGCAGCCGACGTACGGCCGGCCGTCCAGTTCAAGGAGCTCCTGCAGCGGCCCGCCCTCGCCCCACGCGCCGTGGAGCACGGGGAAGACGACGTCGCCCTGCATTGCGCGCAGCTCGTCCAGGCCCGGGCGGTCGACCGTGACCTCGTTCACCTGGAAGCCCGCGCGCCGCAGCGCCGCGGCGACCATGCCGCCGCTCTTCAGGCTGACCTCGCGCTCGGCGTCGGGGCCGCCCTTCAGGACCAGGACCGTGGGGAATTCGTTGGAACCGGTGGCAGCCATCGCGAACCTCCGTGCGAGCCGTCCGCGCCGTCCGGTGGCGCGGGTGGGCGCGGGCAGGGCATCAGCCCCGACCGCGCCGCCAGAAGACTACTTCGCGCTCGAGCCGGACGCCCGTGCGCCTGAACGTCTCCTCCGCGACCAGCTCGGCCAGCGCCATCATGTCGGATGCGCGCGCGCCGGGCTCGGCCACGAGGAAGTTTCCGTGCTGGTCGCTCACCACCGCCTTGCCGACGCGCGTGCCCTTCAGGCCCGCCTCGTCGATCAGCTTGCCGGCGCTGATGCGCTGGCCGGTGCGGGCGTCGACCGGGTTCTTGTACATGCAGCCGGCGCTGTTCGCGGACAGCGGCTGCACGCTCGCCTTGTAGGCGCTGATCTCCTTCATGCGCTCGCGCAGCGCCACCGGGTCCTCGGGGCGCAGCGCGAACACGGCGCTCGTCACGATGCCCGCCGGCAGGTTCGTGTGGCGGTATTCGAATGCGACGTCCTCGCGGCGGTAGGTCCGGAGTTCGCCGTCCCAGCTCACCAGGTCCACGCTGCGCACCACGTCGCCGATCGCGCCGAACTTGCCGCCGGCGTTCATGCGGATCGCGCCGCCGATCGTCGCGGGGATGCCGATCATCGGCTCCAGCCCGGCCAGGCCCAGCCGCACGCACTCGGTGGCGGTCTTGCCCATGTCGCGGCCGCCGCCCACGCGCACCATGTCGGCCGCGCCCTCGGCGTTCAGCTGGAATCCCTTGAAGCACTCGGCGTCCAGCTTCACCACGACGCCGTCGACGCCCTCGTCGTCGACCAGCAGGTTGGCGCCCGACCCCAGCACACGGACCGTGATGCCGTTCCGCCGGCAGCGGCGGAGCAGGGTGGCCAGCGCCTCCGGGGTCTGCGGCCGGACCAGTGCGTCGGCCGTGCCGCCGATCGCGTACCAGGTGTGGTTCGCCAGCGGTGCGTCCAGCTCGACCTGCACGTCCAGGCCGGCGAAGACGCTCGTGCTGCCCTGGGGGTCGGCGGTCATCGTCATCGCGCGTCCTTGCCGCGGTCGAGGAAGGCGGTGCCGATCTTCCAGACGGGCCCTGCGCCCATCACCACCACCAGGTCGCCGTCGGCGCAGATGCACTCCAGCTGCTCGACGATGGCGTCGAAGGGATAGAGGTGCATGGCGGTCACGCCGCGCGCGCGCAGGCGGTCGACGAGGTCGCCGGCGCTGACGCGGCTCCGTTCCTCCTCGCTGTCGCGCACGAAGTAGATGTGCGGCACGATCACGATGTCGGCGTTCGAGAAGCTCTGCGCGAAGTGCTCCAGCAGGAAGCGCGTGCGGCTGTGCTGGTGCGGCTGGAAGACGCAGATCAGGCGCTTGGGCGCGATGCGCGCGCGCAGGGCCTGCAGCGTCTTCTCGCACTCGGTCGGGTGGTGCGCGTAGTCGTCGAAGACCGTCACGCTGCCGCCGTGGCGCATCGTGCGCGTGCCCAGGCGCTGCATGCGGCGCTCGACGCCGCTGAACGTGCTGAGCGCGATGCCGATCTGCGCCCACTCGGCGCCCAGCCAGTGCGCCAGGATCGCGGCGGCCGCGCCGTTCAGCGCCATGTGGTCGCCGGGCAGCAGGCTGGTCCAGCTGCACACGGTCAGCCCGTCGATGATCACCGACGTCTGGCCGGTGCGCTTGTCGTACTGCACCTGGTAGTCGGCGGCGGGCGTCCAGCCGAACGTCGCCACCTGGCAGGGCAGGTCGCTTGCCACCTCGCGGCGATGCGCGCCCTCGGCGGCGATCAGCAGCTTGCCGCCCTTCTCGGCGGAGGGGATCAGCAGCGCGAACTCGCGGAACGCCTTGACGATCTCGTCGATCGTGCCGTAGATCTCGAGGTGGTCCTCCTCGACGTTGTTGATCAGGCCGATCATCGGGTGATGGTGGTGGAAGCTGCGGTTGAACTCGCAGGCCTCCGCCACCAGGATGCCGGGCCTGCCGCGCTGCGTGCCCGCCGGGATTGCGGCCGAGCCGGTGCGGCTGCCGCCGCCGATCTGGTCGCAGATGGCGCCGACGATGAAGCTCGGGTCCAGGCCCGCCTCGATCAGGATCCAGCTGAGCATCGCGGTCGTCGAGCTCTTGCCGTGCGTGCCGGCGATGCTGACGCCGGTGCGTCCCTTCTGCACCAGGCCGACGGCCTCGGCATAGGTGATGACGTCGAGCCCGCGGTTCACCGCCTCGACCATCTCCGGGTGGTCGGGCTTGATCGCGGCGCTGGCGATGACGAGGTCGCACGGCGCGGGCAGCAGCTCGGCGCCGTGGCCGATGTTGACGCGGATGCCCTCGGTCTCGAGCGACTCGGTGACGGTGCTCGCCGTCATGTCGCTGCCCGACACGATCGCGCCGCGGCGCTTCAGCATCTGCGCCAGGCCGCTCATGCCGCAGCCGCCGATGCCGATCAGCCAGATGCGCCGGCCGTGGAAGTCGGGCTCGGGCAGGTCGATCAGTCGCGGGCTGGTGCTTTCGAACAGCGTGCTCACGGGTCCGTCCGTCGAGGATCTGTCGCCGTCGGCGGGGGTGCGTGAAGCGGTGCGTCCGGTCGCGGTCCCGACGAAGGCGAGGTCGATGTCGTTCACGCCAACGATATCGGCAAGGGACGGCTAAAATCCGCACCGTTTTGACCCCGCGAACGATCTTTCGGGACCCAGCCTCCGGGGGGCGGGCCCCCGGGTCCCTACAATCCGCGCTCCGCATGGCCGCGACCCCCGACATCCACGCCCAGGTCCTGATCGTGGACGACGACCGGGAGCACGCCGAGGTCCTGGCCGACGCGCTGCGCAAGCCCGGGCACGTCTGCACCATCCGCCACAGCCGGGCCGAGGCCGAGGACGAGCTGCGCCACGGCGCGTTCGACGTCATCGTGACCGACCTGGTGATGGAGACGCCGACCGCCGGCCTGGAGGTCCTGGACCTGGCCCGCGGCCTGCAGCCGGACGCCGAGACCATCATGGTCACGGCCCACGGCGACATCCCCACCGCCAAGCGGGCCCTGCAGGGCGGGGCGTACGACTTCATCGAGAAACCGATCGACCTGGTGGTGTTCCGCAACCTGGTCCAGCGGGCGGCCGAGACGGTCCTGCTGCGCCACCGCAACACCCGCCTGAAGGGCGAGCTGGACGCCGCCTACGGGTTCGAGGGCATCATCGGCGACAGCCCGGCCATGCGGAACGTGATCGCCCTGATCCGGCAGGTCGCCCCGGCCAGCATCCCGGTGCTGGTGACGGGCGAGAGCGGCACGGGCAAGGAGCTGGTCGCCGCCGCCATCCACAAGGCCAGCCGCCGCGCCAAGGCCCGCTACGTCACCTTCAACGCCGCCGGCCAGGCCGAGAGCCTGCTCGAGGACCAGCTCTTCGGCCACGT
>JBEIFT010000034.1:0-15620 GCA_040382255.1 Phycisphaeraceae bacterium | reverse complement strand
GGAGTGTCCGAGGTGACGCTGCACCGCTGGCGGGCCGAGTACGGGGCGGTGGACCGGGACGCGGTGAAGCGGCTGAAGGACCTGGAGAAGGAGAACGCCCGGCTGAAGCGCCTGGTGGCGGACCAGCAGCTTGACATCCAGATACTGAAGGAGATCGCCAAGGGGGAATTCTGAGCCCGGCGCGGCGGCGCCGGGCGATCGAGCACGTGACGATGGTGATGGACGTCTCCGAGCGGCGTGTCTGCCGCGTGGCTGGCCAGCACCGGAGCACGCAGCGCCGCACGGCGCCGCCGAACCCGTACCGGGACAGGCTGGTGGCCAGGATGCGTGAACTTGCCGTTGCGAACCCGCGCCGTGGCCGCCGCTACATCATGGATTTGCTGCGGAAGGAGCGTTGGTCGGTCGGAGCGCGGCTGATGAAGCGGCTGTGGCGCCAAGAGGGCCTGCTGGTGCCGCAGAAGCGCGTGAAACGCAGGCGGATCGGCACGGGCGAGAACGGGATCGTGCGTCGCCGTGCGACGCGGAAGAACGAGGTGTGGGGCATGGACTTCGTGCAGGACTGGACCGCCGACGGCCGGCCGCTGCGGATGCTGGTGGTGCTGGACGAGTACACGCGGGAGTGCCTGGCAATCGAGGTGCGGCGGCGGCTGCGCGGGAAGGACGTGGTGGCGGTGCTCGACGAGCTGACGGCGATCCGTGGCGCGCCGGCGCACCTGCGGGCGGACAACGGGCCGGAGATGATCTCGAGGGCGGTGAAGGAGTGGTGCGCGGCGAGCGGCACGGATGCGCTCTACATCGACCCGGGGTCGCCGTGGCAGAACGGGATCGTGGAGAGCTTTAACGGCCGGCTGAGGGACGAACTGCTCTCATCGGAGATCTTCGCCACGCTGGACGAGGCAAGGCTGCTGGTGGACCGATGGAGGCTGCACTACAACCACCGGCGGATCCAGCGTGCGCTCGGCAAGCTGACCCCGGCGGCCTTCGCGGCGGCGTGCCTGGCGCTGCCTCCACTCTGGCTCGCTCCGCTCGCCTGCGCTGCGGCACCGCCAGGCACGGAGGGGGCGGCTACCATGCACCAACTCTCACAA
This sequence comes from Phycisphaeraceae bacterium, assembly GCA_040382255.1. Taxonomy (GTDB): domain Bacteria; phylum Planctomycetota; class Phycisphaerae; order Phycisphaerales; family SM1A02; genus UBA966. The sequence continues at coordinate 14,532 of JBEIFT010000034.1, read as the reverse complement.
GGGGTGGACCGATGAGAGCGACCCTGTCAATCAGCCGCTCCATCAGCAGCGAATATCACGCATTTCCATTGCTGCCAGCCTGATGCTCGCCCTGGCATTCGCAGCATGAGGTTGGCCTCCGAGTATCCGGCTCATGCAGCGACGCAACTGAGGGCAATCCTGCGGCCTTGGCGGGCAAGCCAACGCTGCAGCCTGATGTTCCTCCAGCCTTCAGCGGTTGTGAGCACAGACTTCGAATTCAAATCATGAGGCTGATCACGGGTTTCGGAGGGTGGTGATCAGAATTGAAATTCGAATTCACCCCCACGACCTTGACACCGACATGAAAAACGACCACCCCGGCCACTATTCATGACCGGGGTGGTGCTTGTCAATCTGTGATCACTTGCCCTTGCCGCCGTTGCCACGACCGCCGCCCGAAGGCTTGCCGGTGGTGGATGGCCAATTGGGATTGCCCTTTGCCATGGTGTGCTCCTTTCTGGTGTTCCTGAATCCGTGGATGTAGATCGGAAGTAGCCGCAGTGCGCATGCAGCGCTCCAGGGCCCAGCCCATGGTGCAGCAGCGCGTAGATAGAGAAGAAAGCGGAGTAGCTCAGTAGTAGCGCTGCGCACGACGAGCAGCGCGGGAGTATCGGGGGCGAACCGGAACAGCGGGCTCACCCGAGATGTAGTAGGAGGACCGTGGACGCCTCCAGTAAGTGAGTGAAGGATAGCCGCCGTCGACCAAAGCCAGAAGCCAGCCCTCCGTCACCGTCACCACCGTCCGCCGCCCTTCCATCCCGGGGCCGATGTCCGACAAACCAGCCCCAATCTAATGCTTTAAAGTCTTAAGCATTGCCGGGTGGAAAAATCTTGCGATCTCGCCGATTCGCGCTTTTAACGGCATTTTCTCGCCCGTAGTGTCCCGTTCCTCGACCGCCGAGACTGTGCAGGAGTTCTGCTCAGCGGCACGGTTCGAGAGCAGGAGCATAGTCATGAGCACGGAAGACACGCACAAAACACCTAGAAAATCAGGCCCATTACTCAAGCGCAAGGAGGCGGCGGAGTACCTCGGCATCAGCGAACGCCATCTTTGGACAATTACCGATCGGGGCGACCTCCCGCGTATCACGCTCGACAGTGCGGTGCGCTACGCCCAGGCCGACCTCGATGCGTACATCGACCGTCGCCGCCAGGACAGCCGCCCCGACTCCGAGGCGGCCTGAACCATGGCGAGCATCTGCAACGAGAAGAACGGGAACAAGCGCATCGCCTTCGTCGACCTCGAGGGCCGGCATCGATCCCTGCGGCTGGGCAAGTGCTCGGCGAAGGTGGCGGAGACCACCCGCACCCGCATCGAGCAACTGCTGCAGGACCGCAAGTTCGGCGTTCCGCACTCCGCCGCCACCGCTGAGTGGCTGACGAAGCTGCCGGCGACTCTCCACGAGCGCCTGGTCAAGCTGGGCCTCGTGGATGGCCGGGCCAAGGCGGTGACCGTGGGCGAGCTCATCGAGCGCTTCATGCAGGCGCAGAACGTGAAGCCCGCCACCCTCGCCGCCTACAAGCAGTGCACGGACAGCCTCCTGAAGGAACTCGGCAAGGACACGCCGCTCGACAAGGTCACCCCGGCGGCCGCCGATGCCTGGCGCTCCGCCATCGCCAAGGGAGGCAGGGTGCGCGAGAAGAAGGGCCCCCGCTCGCTCTCCGGCGCCACCGTGGCCAAGCGCACGAACATCGCCAAGGCCATCTTCGCCAAGGCGAAAGTCTGGAAATTGATCGACGAGAGCCCCTTCGCCCACATGAAGAGCGGGAGCCAGGTGAACCCCGACCGGGCCCGTTTCGTCACCCTGCAGGAGACCCAGGCGCTGCTCAAGGCGTGCCCAGACACGGAATGGCAGGTGATCGTCGGGCTGGCGCGATATGCGGGCCTTCGGTGCCCCTCAGAGGTCAGGAAGCTGCGCTGGACGGACATCGACTGGAACCGAAAGATGATGGTGGTCCGCAGCCCCAAGACGGCCGCCAAGGCCGCTCATGCCGTCCGCAACGTGCCGGTGAGCCCGGCGCTGCAGCCGCTCCTCTGGAAGCTGCGCCAGGAATCCCCCGCCGACGCCAAGCACGTCGTGCAGCTCGTCCAGCGGGAGGCCCACAACCTGCGCACCCGGTTCCTGAAGATCGTGCAGCGGGCGGGCCTGCAGGCGTGGCCCCGCTTGTTCCAGAACATGCGCGCAAGCTGCGCCACCGACTTCGCCCAGAGCCTGCCCAACCATGAGGCCGCCCGCTTCCTCGGCCACAGCCCGCTCATCGCAGCGTCGCACTACCTGCAGCCCTCGGACCACAACTTCCGCGCCGTGGCCGGCGAAGGCCCGTGGATCACTGCGCAGACCACCACCGAAAGTGGCGTACCAGGTGGCGTACAAGTGGCGTACAGGACGGCGTAGCAGGCTGCCGCACCGATGAGCACCGCGATGAAGCGAAGCGTGCTAAACCCCCAAACGCAGCGTGGTTGCGCGAGTCCTTGCGAACCTGCGCAACCACGTGCTGTTCATCCCAATGGGCGATACTGGATTCGAACCAGCGACCCCACGCGTGTGATGCGTGTGCTCTAGCCAGCTGAGCTAATCGCCCGACGCGCAGGAGTATACACCAGTCGCCGCCGCGCAGCGCGCCTGCGCACCCCGCGCCGCGGCCCACGTCACGGCAGGTTTTCGGTCTCAACCAGCAGCCAGTCCGTGGATTCGAACGCGCCTGCGCCGAATTCCGGCGCGGTCACCATCTTGCCCTCGGGCTGCCGCGTGCGGATTCCCACCGAGGGCGGCAGCCACGCGCTCCAGGCCGCGCCCGCCACCAGCACCGCGCCGATCGCCGCGCCCGCCCACCGCATGCCGGCGCCGTGGCCGCCCGCGGCGAACCGCGCCAGCACCAGCGTCACCGCCGCGTCCACGCCCAGCGCGATCACCGCGAACGTCGCCGGCGCGATCGAGGTCGCCTGCCGCGCGTAGCCGTAGAACGCCACCGTCACCAGCACCTTGTAGAGCACCACCAGCACCCACGCGGCGCCGCCGCGCGCGCGCAGCGCCACCACCGTGCCGGCCGCCAGCAGCGCCAGCACCAGCGCCTGCCACCAGTACGCCTGGCCGCGCACCGGCGTCACCACGTCCACCGGTCGCCGCTCGTGCATGCCGCCCGCATAGGGCCAGTCGCTCACGAACAGTCCAAGCGTGACGCCGTCCGCGAAGCGCTGCAGCTTCTCGCGCACCAGCAGCCGCCAGCGTCCGGGGTCCGCCGTGATCCACTCCCACCCCATCGCATACCCGTGGTTCACCATGCGCAGGTGCGAAGGCCGCGCGAACGCGAACTCCGGCGCCGCGCTCTGCACGTCGGCCAGGCCCGCGCGCGTGAAGCCGCCGTCGGCCAGCGGGTGGTTGGCCAGCGCGAAGTCGAGCGGCCCCTTCATGGACACCAGGCTCCACTCGGCGACGGGCTCGGGCACGTAGCCCCATCCCTGCGCGAAGAAGCCGCGCACGTCGGCCTCCTGCACCGTCGCCGCACCGCCCTTCTGGCCCAGCATGCTCATCATCGCGAAGTTGTCCGCGCGCGCGAAGGCCGGCAGCGACTCCAGGTACGCCTCGGCCCCGGGCGTCCAGCGGGGCTGCATGGTGCGGTAGGGGATCTGCTGGTCCACCACGGTGTTGAAGCGCTCCGCCGCCGCGTGCGACCGCAGCGTCCACGGCACGCAGCACGCCGCCGTCACCGTCACCGCCAGCGCCGCCTGGCCCACCGCGCACCACCAGCCGACCGCCCCGCGCGACCGCCACGCGCCGTACGCCAGCAGCAGGGCCACCAGCAGCGCGTGCTCGGCGCGCAGCAGCAGCGCGGCGCCGTTCAGCAGGCCCAGCGCCACCGCCCAGCGCCACGTCGGGTGGTCGCACCAGGCCAGCGTCGCGCCGACGATCGCCGTCACGAGCAGCGCGTACGGCGCCTCGTTGTTCAGCGACGTCGCCAGCTCGAAGCTGCCGAACGAGACCGCGAGCAGCGCCGCCGCCACCCATGCCGCGCGCCGGCCGAACCACCGCGCCATCACCAGCCACAGCAGGGCGGGGGTCGCGGCGCTGATCACGCACCACAGCACCTTCATTCCCGTGAACGGCGCGGCGTCCGCGCCCAGCCAGTGCATCAGCCAGGCCATTCCCGGCGGGCGCATCGGCAGGTCGAACTCGAAGCGCTCGCCCTTCCCCAGCGCCTTCGCCCAGCGCGCCCAGACCGGCGCATCGCCCTCGTAGAGCGCCGAGTGCGGCCACGCGGCGTCGGCCGAGCGGAACAGGAAGACCAGCCGCAGCGCCAGGGCCACGGCGAAGACCGCGCCCGCGCCCAGCAGGTCGTGTGCGGTCGTCTTCGCGGGGCGCGGCTCGTCTGCGGCAGGCATGCCGCGCAGGGTAACGCCGCACGGCACGCGCGCCCGGCGGCACGCGCGCTGTCCGCCGGCGCGCCTCAGCGCCAGATCAGGATGGCCAGGTCGCGGTCCACGTCGTCCACCGCCGGCGGAGGCACCGACTTCGCGCCGCGGATCTTCTCGGCGACGGACTTCTCGCACACCACCGCGATGCTCCGCGCCGGGCTCGCGCCGCGCGCCTGCACGACGCGCTCGGGGAAGGCCGCCCACTGCATGCGCCGCGCCTCCTCCTCCGGGATCCTCAGCTCGTTGTCGAACTCGTCGGCCCAGCCCGCGATCAGCAGGTCGCGCCGGCCCGTCGCCCAACTGGCCGCCAGCGCGGGCGAGCCGCCCGCCGCCACCAGCACGTCGGCCGTTCGCAGTTCCTCGCGGTGCTTCTCCAGCATCACCCACGGGTTCTTGGCGCGGTCCAGCATCCCCGTCGGGTAGAGGAACGGCACCATCGCCAGCACCGCCGCTGGTGCAACCGCGGTGCGTGCCACCCACTGCACGCCGCTGCGCGCGCGCCAGCTCCACACGTCCAGCAGCGCCCACACGGCGATGGCTCCCGCCAGGCAGGCCAGGCGCGCGGACTCGGCCGTCTCCCACAGGTGCGGCAGCCCGAAGCGCGCCAGGCCCGTGAACGCCAGCACCGCGCACGCGACGGCCGCCACCCACAGCGCCACGCGTCCCACGCTTGCCCACACGTCGCGGCCGAACCGCCCGGTGTCGTGCCCGCGCACGAGCCCAAGCGTCACCAGCACCGCGACGGGCGCGAACATCGGCAGCAGGTACGTCGCCAGCTTGCCGCTCGAGAGCGAGAGCCCCAGGACCGGCACCACCGCCCAGCACAGCAGGAATCGCACGCCGTCGCGCCACTCGCCCGCGCCGCGCAGGCCCTTCGCGGCGTTCGGCCAGGTCAGCGTCCACATCAGCGCGCCGGCAGGAAGGATCGGCAGGTAGAACCACCACGGCTGCGGCTGCTGCGTCTGGTCCGGGTGCAGCGCGCGCCGCAGGTGGTCCTTCACCACCAGGTACTTCCACATCCCCGGGTTCGCCTTCTCGATCGCCAGCACGAACGGCGCGCACGCCACGGCCGCCGCCAGCAGCGGGATCCACGGCATGGTGAGCATGTCGCGCCACCGCCGCTGCCACGCCAGGTACGCGAACGCCGTGATGCCCGGGATCGCGAACGCAAGCAGGCCCTTCGCCAGGAACGCGAAGCCCGCGGCCGCGCCCGCGGCGGCCAGCCACGCCACGCGCGCGCGGCCCGTCGAGGTGAACGCCGCGAACAGCGCGCACATCGTCAGCGCCACCATCGCGGTGAACATCGGGTCCAGGGTGGTCACGCCGCCCAGGACCAGCGGCATGACGGTCGTGGCCTGCACCAGGAACGCGACGGGTCCCACCTCGCGGCGGCCCGAGATGCGCACCGCCAGCCACGCGGCGCAGAGCGCGGTCACCATCGTCGCCAAGGCGCTGGGCAGCCGGATCGCGAAGGCGTCCTGCCCCAGGACGCTGATGCTTCCGGCCGTCGCCCAGTACATGAGCGGCGGCTTCTCGTAGAAGCGGAACCCCGCCAGCCGCAGCGACGCCCAGTCGCCCGACTCCACCATCTGCGCCGGGATGATTCCGTATCGGGCCTCGTCGGGCACCTGCACGGGCCGGACGCCCAGGAAGGCCACCCCCACCAGCAGGAAGACCCCGAATGCCAGGGCCCAGCCGCGCCGTGCGGTCACTTCTGCTGCTCGGCCTTCAGGCGGCGGAGCGCCTCCTGGGTGGCGCGCTCCTGGATGTCCTCGATCTCCTTGTTGGTCAGCTGCGCCCGGGCCGGCTGCTCGGAGAGGCCCTTGGTGTCGCCCTCGCTGGCCTCGTCGGTGGCGTCCTTCATGCCCTTCTTGAACTCGGTGATCGACTTGCCGATGTTGCGGCCGACCATGGGCAGGCGGCTGCCGAAGAGCAGCAGGCCGATTCCCAGGATCACCACCCACTGGATGGGGGCGTCGAACATCGCGAGCAGGGCGGGGGCGGACGTCAGCATCCGGGGAAGTCTAGCGCCGCCCTCGGGGGTCGTGAAGCCCGTGCCGTCGGCGGGGACGGGCATCATTTCTGGACATTCGCCCGTGCCTTCGCCGATGACGACGGGATGCACGGACGCATGAACTCTGTCCCATTCCCCTCCCGCCGCCTGGGGCGCGCCCGCGCCGGTGCCGCGCTCGCGCTGGCCTCGGCGCTCGTGGGCGCCTCGGCCGTCTTCATGGGCGGCTGCGAGACGCAGCCCAAGCCCGCGCCCGAGCCCGCGATCGACGCCCAGATCCCGGACGGCGAGCACGGCCTGCGCAAGCTCTCGCGCGACCAGTACCCCGACCTCGGCACCGCCTGGAAGGCGCGCGACGCCAAGCTCACCACCGCGATGGACCGCAGCGTGGGCTGGTTCACCACCGGCACCAGCCGCCAGCGCTACGACACCGAGCACCTGGGCAAGCTGGCCGAGGTCGTCGGCAACCACGAGCGCGCCGGCGCCAGCGTCGTCGCGTTCCGCGAGCTCCTCGAGAAGTCCGCCGACGAGAAGAGCTTCCAGGACGCCGTCTACGAGCAGTTCGAGATCTGGCAGTCCCGCGGCTACGACGACAAGGGCAAGGTCTTCTTCACTGGCTACTTCTCGCCCGAGATCAAGGCCAGCCCGGTCCGCACCGACACCTTCAAGTACCCGCTCTTCAAGCGCCCCAAGGACCTGGTCACCGACTCGGTGACCGGCGAGCCGCTGGGCCGCCGCGGCGCCGACGGCCAGATCACGCCGTGGCCGACGCGCAAGGAGCTCCTGGACTCGAACGCCTTCGCCGGCAACGAGCTGATGTGGCTGGCCAGCCCGCTGGACGCCTACATCTGCGAGGTGAACGGCAGCGCCAAGCTGATCATGCCCGACAACGCGGTGAAGTTCGTCGGCTACGCGGGCAAGACGGGCCGCGACTACGTCGGCCTGGGCAAGAGCCTGGTCGACGCGGGCGTCATCTCCAAGCGCGAGCTGAGCCTGGCCGCCATCCAGCGCCTGTACCGCAACGATCCCGGCATGGTCCAGAAGTACATGGACAGGAACGAGAACATGGTGTTCTTCAGCCTGTACGACGGGCGCAACTGGCCCAGCGGATCGCTGGGCGTCCCGGTCACCGAGCGCATCACGCTGGCCACCGACAAGAAGATCTTCCCGCAGGGCCTGGTGGTCCTGGCCGACACCGAGTCGCCCGACTACGCGGGCCGCATGTCGCCCTTCAACCGCTTCATGCTCGACCAGGACACCGGCGGCGGCATCCGCACCGCCGGTCGCGCCGACATCTACATGGGCGTCGGCGCCGCGGCCGAGATCCTGGCCGGCGGCCAGGTCGCGGACGGCACCTTCTACTACTTCGTGCTGAAGCCCGAGTACGTCTCCAAGTACCCGGCCCCCTCGAAGCCCGGCTCGGGCTCGAAGGGCAAGGGCGAGACCGTCTCGACGAAGGTCAACACCAAGCAGGGCGTCGGCCGCACCGCGACCGGCATGGTGCCCTCGCAGACGCAGGGCCCCGAGATCGTCGGCAAGCCCGAGCAGCCCGAGGACGCCACCGCGGCGGCGAAGAAGACCACGCCCGCGCCGGCGCCCGCTCCCGCGCCGAAGTGAGCGCGACACCGGTCCCTACTCCCGAGGACGCGCCGCAACCTCCGATCTTCGCGGCGCGTCCTCGTTTTTGCGTGGCGCACGCGGTCCGTCGCGCGGCACCGGCCGATCACGGACGCGCGCGCGCGCCGGGCCGCAGCGGGTCCTTCGCGGACTCGAACGGCGTCGTGGCCGCGTAGCCGTTGTCGGGCGTCCACTCGAGGCTCGAGAACCAGGCCGCCCCACCGCGTGGGCGGGAACGCGGCAGGTCGCCCATGGCCGCGCGGTCGCGCGCCACCTGCCCCTGGAACGCGCGCTCGTCCACCAGCACCAGTGCGATGCCAATCGCCGTGCCCAGCGCCCATGCCGGCAGCGCGATCGCGGCGATGCGGCGCATCGTGCCCCAGTCCGCGGCATAGGCGGGCGGCCGCACGAACGCGGCACCGCACTCGGGGCAGGTGCCGTGGCCGTGCACGCCCGCCGCATAGCCGCACGCGGGGCATCGGCCCGCGCGCCATCGGCGTTCGGGGATCCAGTGGGCGAGCAGCGCCTCGGGCAGTTCAAGCGCGGTCGCCACCGGCAGCACGGCGACCATCGCCACCAGCGTCGCCACGGCCACGCCCAGCAGCGGCCCCGGCGCCGGCCCGAAGCCGCCGATCAGCCCGCGCATCGCCTGCGCCGCCGCGGCCGCGCCGGCGGCGAGCAGGACGAACGCAAGCGCCCGCCAGGCCAGCACGATCGCCCGCGGGGCCGCGACGGCATGCGCGCCGCCCGCACCGCCGGTCCGGGCGTGCGCTGGATGTTCGCCGTCGGCGTCCATGGGACCATCGTAGGACGCTTCGCGCGCGCACCCCTGCGGCTACGCTGCGCGGGCCGATGGACGCGATCGACCTGCACGACGTGACGAAGACCTACCGCGGCGGCGTGCATGCGCTGCGCGGGGTCGCGCTGCGCGTGGGAGCGGGCGAGATCTTCGGCCTGCTGGGCCCCAACGGCGCCGGCAAGAGCACGCTGGTCAAGATCATGATGACGGTCGTGCGGCCGACCACTGCCACCGGCACCATCCTGGGCCAGCCGGTCGGCAGCCACGACGTGCTGGAGCGTGTCGGCTACCTGCCCGAGCACCACCGCTTCCCGGCGTACCTGACCGGCCGCCAGGTGATCGACTTCTTCGGCGCGCTCTGCAAGGTGCCGCGCGACGTGCGCCGCACCCGGACCGAGCAGCTGCTCGAGCTCGTCGGCATGCGCGACTGGGGCGACCGCCGCGTCACGACCTATTCGAAGGGCATGCAGCAGCGCATCGGCATCGCCGCCGCGCTGGTGAACGACCCGCAGCTGGTCGTGCTGGACGAGCCCACCGACGGCGTCGACCCCGTCGGCCGCCGCGACATCCGCGACGTGCTGGTCCGCCTGCGCGGCGAGGGCCGCAGCGTGATGGTCAACAGCCACCTCCTGAGCGAGGTCGAGATGGTCGCCGACCGCGTGGCCATCATGAACAAGGGCCAGGTGATCGCGCAGGGCACCATCGACGAACTGACCCACGCCAGCCACCGCTACGAGATCGAGGCGTCCGGCGGCCCTGAGCGGCTGGACCTGCCCGGCGGCCCCGTCGCCGCCGAGCCGCCCGCCCCCGGCGCCGCGCCCGGGGCGCGCACCTACTGCGTCCGGACGCGCGAGGCGCGCGACGTCCAGCCCGCGATCGACGCGCTGCGCGCCGCCGGCGCGACCATCGTGCGCGTCACCCCCGCGCGCGAGACGCTCGAGGACCTCTTCGTGCGCTCGGTGGTCGACGAACGCGGCCGCGCGCTGCCGGGGGCCGCACGATGACGCAGACGCTCGCCATCTTCCTGGACGCCTACCGCGACCTGAACTCGCGCAAGCTGTTCTGGCTGGCCATCGCCATCAGCGGGCTGGTGGTGCTGATCGTCGGCGCGCTGGGCATCAACGAGGCAGGCGTCACCGTGCTGGGCTTCCAGTTCGAGAGCAAGTTCGTCAACACGCTCTTCTTCCCGCGCGACACGTTCTACAAGCTGATCTTCCAGTCGCTCGGCATCAACATCTGGCTGACGTGGTTCGCGGCGATCCTGGCGCTCATCTCCACCGCCAGCGTGGTGCCGGAACTCGTCGCCAGCGGCTCGATCGACATGATGCTGTCGAAGCCCATCACGCGCACGCGGCTGTTCCTGACGCGCTGGGTGACGGGCCTCTTCTTCGCCGGCATCCAGGCGCTGGTGTTCGTCACGGCGAGCTTCCTGGTCATCGGACTGCGCGGCGGCGTGTGGGAGCCGGCGCTCTTCATCGCGGTGCCGGTCGTGATCGTCTTCTTCAGCTACCTGTACTGCGTGTGCGCGCTGATCGGCCTGCTGACGCGCAGCACCGTGGCCAGCCTGCTGCTGACGCTGGTCTTCTGGCTGCTGGTCTTCTGCGCGCAGAAGGCCGAGACGTTCATCAACGGCGGCCGCATCGCGTCGCAGATGGAGGTCGCGGCCATCGAGAAGGCGATCGACGTGCGGCTTGCCAAGAACGCGGATGCCGACGTCGACAAGCTCCGCGCCGAGCTGGTCCAGGAGCAGGCGTCGCTGGGCAAGTGGAGCAGCGCCTACTGGCCGGCCTATGCGGTCGTCACGGTGCTGCCCAAGACGAACGAGACCACCGCGTGGCTCGAGCGCGAGCTGGTCAGCCGCGCCAGGTTCCGCCGCCCGCCGAACGAGGACGAGAACATGCGCTTCTTCGGCAGCAACCGGGTGAAGCAGAAGGACTTCGACGACGCGGTCTACGACGACGCCGAATCGCGCAAGAACGCGTGGTGGACCATCGGCACCAGCGTGCTCTTCGAGGCCGCGACGCTGGGCGCGTGCGTGTGGCTGTTCCGTCGGCGGGATTTCTGACGCCGAAAATGGGTTCGGGATATCCCGAACCTATTTCCCGAGCTCCGCGCTCCGATCGCGCGCCGCGCGCATCGCGTCGGCCACCGCCTGCGCGAAGCCGCGCTGCTCCAGCACCGCGATCGCCGCGGCCGTCGTGCCGCCCTTGCTGGTGACCGCCGCCCGCAGCGCCGCCGCGTCGCGCCCGTCCTGTGCCAGCAGCTGCGCCGCACCCAGGATCGTCTGCGCCGTCATGGCGCGCGCGGTCGCGGCGTCCAGGCCCAGCGCACGCGCGCCGGCCTCCTGCGCCTCGGCCAGCAGGAAGAGGTACGCGGGCCCGCTGCCACCGGCCGCCACCGCGGCGTCGATCAGTTCCTCGGGGATGCGCACCGTGCGCCCCACCGCGCCGAAGACGCGTTCGGCCTCGGCCACGTCCGCCTCCAGGGCGCCCGCGCCGGCGGCGACCGCCGTCATCCCGCAGCCCACCTGCACCGGCGTGTTCGGCATCGCGCGCACGACGCGCGCCGTGCCGCCCAGCGCCTGCCGGATGGCCGCGCTGTCCCAGCCCGCCATCACGCTGATCACGCACGATCCGCCGGCCACCGAGGCCAGCTGCGCGGCCACCTCGCGGAACGACTGCGGCTTCACCGCCAGCAGCAGCGTCCGCGCCTCGCGCGCGTCCGCGGCGTCCGCCGAGATGCGCACGCCCAGCGCCGCGGCCTGCGCGCGCCGCGCGGGGTCGCTCTCGCACACCAGCGTCCGCGCCGCGTCCAGGGCGCCGCTCCCGACGGCCCGCGCCAGGATCGCGCTTCCCAGGTTGCCGCAACCCACGAACGCGAATGCGGGCGGCGGATCCTGCGCGCGGTCGTCGGCGTGGCTCATGCGGCACAAGGTACGAGGCCGCCGCGGACCTGCGCTACCATCCCCGCAATGGCCACCCGCACCCTGCAGGTCCTGGACTTCGAGCAGCCCGTCGCCGAGATCGAGCGGCAGATCGACGCCCTCGAGGCGCGCCCCGACGCCGGCACGATCCGCGACGAGATCACCACGCTCGAGGCGACCCGCGCCAGCCTGCTGCAGAAGGTCTATTCGAACCTCACCCCGTGGCAGACCGTCCGCGTGGCGCGCCACCCGCAGCGCCCGCAGACGCTCGACTACGTCAACATGATCTGCCGCGACTGGTGCGAACTGCACGGCGACCGCCGCCACGGCGACGACCCCGCGATCGTCACCGGCTTCGGGCGCATCGGCAGCGTCAAGTGCCTGGTCGTCGGCCACCAGAAGGGCCGCGACACCAAGGAGCGCCTGTCCTGCCACTTCGGCTGCGCGCACCCCGAGGGCTACCGCAAGGCGCTCCTCAAGATGAAGATGGCCGAGAAGTTCCGGCTTCCCATCGTGACGTTCGTCGACACGCCCGGCGCATACCCCGGCATCGGTGCCGAGCAGCGCGGCCAGGCCGAGAGCATCGCCGTCAACCTGCGCGAGATGAGCCGCATCCGCGTGCCGATCGTCTGCATCGTGATCGGCGAGGGCGGCTCGGGCGGCGCGCTCGGCATCGCCATCGGCGACCGCGTCGCCATGCTCGAGAACAGCTGGTACAGCGTGATCAGCCCCGAGGGCTGCGCCGCCATCCTGTGGAAGGAAGCGAACGAGCGCACCAACAACCAGGCCGCGCAGGCGCTGGCGCTGACCGCCAAGGACAACCTGAAGAACGGCCTGATCGACGACGTCATCCCCGAACCCGCCGGCGGTGCGCACCGCGACCCGAAGGCGATGGCCGAGCGGATCCAGAACTACGTCGTCGACTGGGTGCGCGAGCTCGGCCGCATCGATCCGGACACGCTGGTGCGCAAGCGCTTCGAGAAGTTCCGCTCGATCGGCAGCGTGAAGCACTGACGCGCGGCGCGTCCGCCGCACGGACCCTTCCCGTTTGACGGACCCTGCAAAAATCGGCTATGATTTGCGGTGATTTGGGGCCTTTCGTCGCCCAAGTCGCTCGCACGTCGCCGCATGGCAAGGGGTGTCTTGGATGGCAAAGTCCAATAAGAAGGCCGCAGAGAAGAAGCCCGCCGCGAAGGCGAAGCCCGCCAAGCCCGTGGCCAAGCCGCAGGCCAAGGCGGCCGCGAAGCCCGTCAAGCCCGCGCCCAAGGTGGCCGCGAAGCCCGCCGCGAAGGTCGCTCCCAAGCCCGTGGCCAAGGTCGCCCCGAAGCCGGTGGCGAAGGTCGCCGCGAAGCCCGCGCCCAAGCCCGCCGCCAAGCCGGCGCCCGCCGCGCCGGTGGTGATGCCCCGTCCCGTGAACTCGGGCCCGAAGGAAGTCATCCCGGCCGTCGCCCCCAAGCAGGTCTGGCGTGCCTCGAACGAGGCCCCGCCGCCCAAGAAGAAGCCCGGCAAGGGCGCGCCGCCGCCGTCCATCCGCGACCCGCGCAAGGAGGCCCTCGAGGCCATGCGCCAGCAGCAGCTGGCCGCCGAGCGCGCCGCGTCCAAGCACCAGAAGAAGATCGACTTCTCGACCATCCGCTCGGTGGCGCACGTCGCCGCCGCGATGAAGCCCGATGCCAACGGCTACGTGGTCGTCAACGGCCGCCGCGTCCGCGTGATCCCCGGCGGCGCCGTGAAGCCGAAGAAGAAGGTCGCCAAGGTCGCCGAGAAGCCGCGCGACGAGGGCCCGACCGACGCGCAGATCGCCGCGATCAAGACGCGCCTGACCGCCAAGGAGCTCAACGAGTACAAGGCGATCCTCTTCCAGGCGCGCACCGAACTCATCGCCCGCGTGACCGGCCTCGAAGAGGACGCGCTGCGCTCTTCCGGCGGCAACCTCTCGAACATGCCGCTGCACATGGCCGACATCGGCACCGACACGTTCGACCAGGACCTGGCGATCGGCATGGCCGAGAGCGAGCGCGAGCTGCTGCGCGAGATCGACGACGCGCTCGAGCGCACCATGAAGAAGACCTACGGCGTCTGCCAGCTGACCGGCAAGCCCATCCCGAAGGCCCGCCTGGATGCCAAGCCGTGGGCCAAGTACACGGTCGAGGCCGCACGCCAGATCGAGAAGTCCGGCGGCCGCTGAGGCCGCACCCGCCCATGACGCAGCCGACGTTCCTGCCCGCCTGGCGCTCGCCGCGCGCATGGACGCTGCTGCTGCTGGCGTTCGCCGCGGCGCTTGCGCTGGACCTGTGGACCAAGGACTGGGCGTTCCGCACCGTGGCCGGCGAGCCGATGGTGCTGCAGTACGAGCAGATCGCCGGCCACCCCGAGTACCGCCTGCCGTGGCACGCCGGCGTGCCCGCGATCCCGGGCGACCTGCTGGACTTCCACCTGGTGCTGAACCACGGCGCCGTCTTCGGCATCGGCCAGGGGCGCGGCGCGGTGTTCGTCGTGTTCACCGTCGTCGCCGTGCTGACGGCGCTCGTCATCTTCGGCCGCTACACGTCGGCGCGCAGCTGGGTCTCGCACCTGGGCATCGCGCTGGTGCTGGCCGGCGGCATCGGCAACATGTGGGACCGCCTGACCGTGGGCGCGGTGCGCGACTTCATGCACCTCTTCCCGCGCCGCACGCTGCCGTGGAACCTGCACTGGCCGGGCGGCGGCAACGAGTGGTTCCCGTGGGTCTTCAACGCGGCGGACGT
>JBEIFT010000033.1:0-15814 GCA_040382255.1 Phycisphaeraceae bacterium | reverse complement strand
GTCACCTGGACCACGTCGACCGTGCGGTAGCTCTGCCACCCGCACGTCGCTGGCTCGGTGGACTCGGGGCTGTCGGTCGCGGTGGCGCCGCAAGCGATTCACGGGTGTCCGTGAGCAAGAAGGTGATAAAAACAGTACCCAGCGCCAGTAGAAGGGCCTCGGCCATAAGCGGGTGGGCGTTTCAATTTCCTCGATGGGGGTTGACATCGTCCCCGTCCGTGCCATTATCGGGGGTCGCCGCCTCCCTTGGGCGGATTCCCTTTCGTCTGCACCCTCGTACCTCAGAGTTGGAGCCCTTTCCCATGCTGATCCGCACTTCCGCAGCCGCGCTCGCGGTTTTCGTCGCCTCCGGCGCCATCGCCAATCCGGGCGTTGTCTACAACGACGCGCTCAACGACATCTCAAACAACCTCACGTCCGGAAACGGGACGCTCGACCTTGTTTCGATGGAAGTCTCGAACACCGCGACCGACCTGGTCTTCTCGCTGCGCGTGAACGGCGACCTGACGGGCGCCTCCGCCACCGACTGGGGCAAGTTCATGATCGGCATCGCCACCGGCAACGGTGCCGGCACGACGTCGGGCAACGGCTGGGGCCGTCCGATCAACATGAACGCGGCCAACGGCGGCATGACGCACTGGATCGGATCGTGGGTCGACGGCAGCAGCACCGGCGCCCCCATCGGCGGTGCCGAGGCCTACAGCAACGGAAACGGCGGCTGGAACCGGCTGGGCGCGACGTGGGACGGGGCCAGCCCATTCCCGGGATCGCTGAACGTCTCCACCCGCACCATCGACTTCACGGTTTCGCTGGCCTCGCTCAACCTCTCGGCGGGCAGCACGTTCTACTTCGACGCGTACAGCTCCGGCGGCGGTGGTTCCGACTCGGCCATCGACGCCTTGGCGAATCCCGGTGCCAGCGTCCAGAACTGGGGTGATTCGTACACCTCCAGCGCTCCGAACATCTTCTCGTACACGATTTCCCAGGTTCCCGCCCCCGGCGCGCTCGCGCTGCTCGGTGTGGCTGGGGTCGCTGCCGGTCGCCGTCGCCGCAAGGCCTGACGGGACCGCGGCGCTCCACTGGTCGGCAGCGGGTGCGAGCACCCGGAGTTATCCTCCGCCCCGCGCGCATGAACATCCTGGGAATCTCGGCATTCTTCCATGACAGCGCGGCCGCCCTGGTGCAGGGCGGCCGCGTCGTGGCGGCGGCCGAGGAGGAGCGCTTCACGCGGCGCAAGCACGACGACCGGTTCCCGGAACGCGCCGCCGCGTGGTGCCTGCGCGAGGGCGGCATCGCCCCTGCGCAGGTGGATGCCGTCGTCTTCTACGAGAAGCCGCTGGTCAAGTTCGAGCGCCTGCTCGAGACGTCGCTCGCCTTCGCGCCGCGCGGCTTCCGCGCGTTCCTTGCCGCGATGCCGCCGTGGATGCAGCGGAAGCTGCACCTCCCGCGCGAGATCGACCGTGGGCTCGGCGGCACGTACGCCGGGCCGATCCTCTTCACGACGCACCATGAGTCGCACGCCGCGAGCGCGTTCTTCCCGAGCCCCTTCGAGGAAGCCGCGATCCTGACGCTCGACGGCGTCGGCGAGTGGTCCACGGCCACGTGGGGCACCGGCCGCGGGCACCGCATCGAGCTGCGCGAGGAGATGCGGTTCCCGCACTCGCCCGGCCTGCTGTACAGCGCGTTCACCGGGTACTGCGGCTTCCGCGTCAACAGCGGCGAATACAAGCTGATGGGCCTGGCTCCGTACGGAGAGCCCCGCTACGCCGACCTGATCCTCGAGCGCATCGTGCGCCTGCATGACGACGGGTCGTTCCGGCTCGACCAGCGCTTCTTCCGCTACTGCCATGGGTTGACCATGACCTCGCCGGCGTTCCACGCGCTCTTCGGTGGGCCGCCGCGTGCCGCCGAGGGACCGATCACGCAGCGCGAGATGGACATCGCCGCGAGCATCCAGCGCGTCACCGAGGAGATCGTCCTGCGGATGGCCCGGCACGTGCACGCCCGCACCGGGCAGCGCGACCTCTGCATGGCGGGCGGCGTCGCGCTCAACTGCGTGGCCAACGGGCGCCTGCTGCGCGAGGGGCCGTTCGAGCGCATCTGGATCCAGCCCGCCGCGGGCGACGCGGGCGGCGCCCTCGGTGCGGCGCTCATGCACTGGCACGGGAACCTCGGCAACGTGCGCACGCCCGACCCGCATGACTCGCAGCGCGGGTCGCTGCTCGGGCCCGCCTACGACGACGCCGCCATCGTCGCCGCGCTCGACCGCATGGGTGCGGTGCGCGAGACGCTCGCCGAGGACGCGCTGGTCGACGCCGTGGCCGCCGAGCTCGCGTCCGGCCGCATCGTCGGCCACTTCGACGGGCGCGCCGAGTTCGGGCCGCGTGCCCTCGGCAACCGCTCGATCCTGGGCGATCCGCGCGACCGGTCGATGCAGCGACGGATGAACGTCGCGATCAAGTTCCGCGAGTCGTTCCGGCCCTTCGCGCCGGCGGTGATCGACGGGCGGCAGCGCGAGTGGTTCGAGCTGGACGCCGAGAGCCCGTACATGCTGCTCGTGGCGCCCGTGGCCGCCGCGCACCGGGGAGACGCCGTGGCGGCGTCGGACGCGCGGGGGCTGGCCAAGCTGAAGGCCGTCGCCGGCGACGTCCCCGCGATCACGCACGTCGACGGTTCGGCGCGCGTGCAGACCGTGTCGCCCGACCGCGCGCCGCGGTTCCACGCGATCCTGCGCGCGTTCGAGCGCCGCACCGGCTGCCCAGTGCTCGTCAACACCAGCTTCAACATCCGCGGCGAGCCGATCGTCCACGATCCGGCCGACGCGTACCGCTGCTTCATGTTCACCGACATGGACGCACTGGTGGTCGGCAACCACCTGATGCGCAAGGACCGCCAGCCCGCGATGGCCGGTGCCGAGGAATACAAGCGCTCGTTCCGCCCGGACTGAAGCCCGCCACCCGAACCGCCCGATGAAACGCCCCATGGCACGCCCATCCTTCATCTCCGAGCTGCTTGGGTTCGTGCTCGCGCACAAGGCATGGATGCTCGTGCCGATCATCGTGATCCTTCTGCTCGCCGGGATCCTCATCATCCTCGGCGGGACGCAGGCCGCGCCCTTCATCTACACGCTCTTCTGAACCCGCCATGATCACCATCGACTGGCATCCCGACCGCCGAGCGCTGCGAAAATGGGGCTTCGCCATGGCCATCGCCATGGGGGTGGCGGGCTCGCTGTTCCGGTTCGTCGATTGGGGCATGTTCCGCGCAGGGCATGGGCTCGCGCCGTTCATGTGGGGCTTCGGGCTCGTGGCCCTGTTGACCGCCGGCACCGGCAGCAGGCTGGGCCGTCCCGTGTACGTGGCGTGGATGGGGTTCGCGTGGCTTGCGGGCACCGTGATCGGGACGGTTGCGCTTGCGGTCGTCTTCTACGGCGTCGTGACGCCGATGGCGCTCGCGGCGCGGCTCGTCGGCCGCGACCGCCTGGACGTCCGCGGTGACGCGCGCGCCACGCGCTGGCATCCGCTCCCCCAGGCGCCGCACGACCCGGCGAGGCAGTTCTGACGCGATGCCCGACGCCGCACCGAGCACCCCGAGCACCCCGCTGCCGCGCTGGAAGCGAGCGCTTTTCCTGGCGATCACGCTGGCGATCCCGTTGGTGGCGCTCGGCGTGGTCGAGATCGCGCTCCGCCTCTTCGGATGGGGCGGCTATCCCCCGTTCATCCGTGCGGTCGGCGAGGTCGAGCCGGGCAGCACCCTGTGCATGATCGAGCCGGACGCGTCGCGGCCGTACTTCTTCGCGAACCCCACGCGTCCGGGATACGCCGACCAGTCGTCCTTCCGCATGCCGAAGCCGGCGAACACCGTGCGCGTGTTCCTGTTCGGCGAGTCCGCGGCGAAGGGATACCCGCAGCCGCGCAACCTCTCGATCGCCTCGTTCCTCGAGGCGATGCTCGAGGACACGTGGCCCGGCCGCGATGTCGAGGTGGTCGACCTGGGCACGACCGCGGTCGCGAGCTTCCCGATCGTGTACATGGCCGAGGAGGCGCTTGCGTATCGCCCCGACCTCTTCGTGCTGTACGTCGGCAACAACGAGTTCTTCGGTGCGTACGGGACGGCCTCGATCAACTCCTCGGGAACCATGCCGCCGGGCGTGCTGCCGTTCGTGCGTGCCGCACGCGGGCTTGCGCTGGTCCAGGCGGTCGACTGGGTGTTCCGGCGCAATGCCGACGCCGACCGGACCCTCATGGAGCAGATGATCGGGCAGACGGTGATCCCGCCGGACTCGCCGCTGCGCGCTGCGGCCGCCGCGAACCTGCGCGCGCACCTGGGCCGGATCATCGCGATGGCGAAGGACGCGGGCGTGCCGGTCGTCGTGTGCACGACCGCGAGCAACGAGTCGGGCCTGGCCCCGCTCGGCGAGGGTGCCGAGGCCCCGGCGCGTTTCGCCGAGGGACGTGAGCGCGCCGCCGCGGGCGACCGCACGGCGGCGCGCGCCGCGTTCCTCGCCGCGCGCGACCGGGACCCGATGCCGTGGCGGCCGACATCCGCCACCGAGGCGGCCATCCGCGACGCGGCCGCGCAGGGCGGGGCGGTGCTGTGCGACGTGGCCGAGCGGTTCCGGTCGATGTCTCCCGAGGGCGCGACGGGATGGGCCCTGCTTGACGACCACGTGCACCTCGCGGTGCGCGGGCAGGCCGAGGCGGCGCGCGCGATCGTCGGTGCGATGGAGTCGCTTCCCGCGCCGGTCACGGCGCCGCCGGGCCCGGTCGCGGCGCTTCCCGCGTGGGACGCCTACGCGCGGCGGCTCGGCACGAACGCGTGGGACGATTACCGCGTGAACCACACGCTTCGCGTGCTGTTCGGCGTCTCGTTCATGAAGCGCTCGAACGTGGAGGCCTTCGACCGCTTCGACCGGCTGTGCCGTGACGCCGAATCGCGCATGTCGCCCGCCGTGCTGGCGACCGCGCGCGAGTGGCAGACGGGCTCGCCGCATGCGGGCGGCTTGCGACCGATCACGGGCATGGTGGCGCGCGCGCTGCTGCGCGAGGGCAAGCCGGGCGAGGCTGCGCCGCTCTACGACATCGCACGGCGGCAGGTGCCGCGGTACACGTCGTGGCAGCTTGAGTACACGTACTTCATGCTCGCGTGCCGTGAGAAACTCGCCGGCGCGCTCGCGGCCGAGGACCGTGCCGTGGCGTCGGCGGCGATCGCCGACGGTCGGTTCCTGCTCACGCACGGGCACTCCTCGACCGGGCTGGCCGAGCGCTACGTGGGCCGCCTGCACCAGCTGCTGGGGCAGTGGGCCGAGGCGATCCCGTACCTGCTCGACGCGCGCCCGCGCATGTCCGCCGAGGACCTGGTGGCATGCGACCAGGCGTTGATCACGAGCTACCTGCAGTGCGGACGCGTTGCGGACGCACGGGCGCTGGCGGAGCGGGGCTGCCGCGAGTCCGGGCGGTTCGCGGGGGTGTACCGGCAGCTGCTCGAGCAGGTCGATCGCGGGCGATGACGCGCCGCCGCCCTACATGGCGTTCGGACGCCGCCCCGTGACCAGGCTGTATGCCAGGCCTGCGACGAACATCACCAGGAACACGACGAACAGGATCCTGGCGATGTACATCGAATCGCCTGCGAGGCCGGTGAAGCCCAGCAACCCGGCGATCAGCGCAAGGACCAGGAAGATCAGTGCCCATCGAAGCATGGATTGCCTCCTTTGCATGTGCGGCGTGCCCGGTCACTTCGCCTGGTAGCTGAACTTCTGCCCTCCGACCGACGCCTCGAACATCATCCCGGACTCGTCCATCGTGAACACCGTCACGCCGTTGGAGTACCGCGCGTTGGCACCGGCGCCCGACTTCAGCGCAACGGCCGTGGCCTGCGCATCGAAGGCGAAGTTGCCGGTCTTGAAGAGGGTGAGCGCATCGGCGGTCGCGAAGCAGATGATCTCGGAATAGGCCTGGCCACCGAGCTGGAAGCCGATCGATCCCTGCGACAGGTCGCAGTACCCCGAGAACGCGCCGCCTTCGTACAGCACGCCCTTGCCGTACGCGCCGCCGACGCCGACCGCACCCTTGCCGACCGTGGGGAACACCGCGTAACCCTTCGAGGCGCGCAGGACCGGCGAGAGCGTCGGGTCGTTGCGCTCGGCCTTGGCCAGCGCAGCCGATGCTTCCTCGCGGATGTCGGTCTTGCCGGCCTCGGACTTCGGCGCCGTCGTGCAGGCGGCGAGCACGCACGTCAGGTAGCGGGTGGCGTTTGCGAGCATGCGATTCATGGAGTGTCCTTTCGTTGGTGTCGTTGGCGAGATTGATCGACGCAGACAGGATGCAACCGCCGCCGGGGCGTACCCACCGGGAAGTTGTCCCGATCGGGATTGGGCATGGCGCACGGGCCGGGGCCTTCGATGCCCGGCGCGGCGCGGGAGTGCGCCATGCGCTCGATCCCTGGAAATTGCCGCCGATCAAGCATCCGCGTGCCGATAGGCGTCCCATGGTGCGAGCCCTGACATCGTTCCCCTCCGTGGTCCTGTCCGCCGCGCTCGTGCTCGGCGCGTGCACCGGCGTGCCCGCCGCTGGCCCCGCCGGCCAGGCGCCTTCGCCCGCGGCGGCCGCCATGTCGATCGACGCCACCCGTCGGCGCGACCGGGGCGCGGACGGCACGGAGGCCGACGTCGTCGCGGTCCAGGTGCGCGTCACCGACGCGGCCGGCGACGCGCTGATGGCGCCGCGGCTTCTGGTGAAGGTCGGCGAACCGGCCTCGATCCGCGTCGGGACGGACACCGCGTGGACCGACATCCAGGTGACCACGCGCCGCGAGGGATCGGCGGTGGTGGTGGATGCCGCGCTGTCGGAATCGGGCGGGCCGGTGCGGATCAGGGCGAGGGCGCAGGCCGCCGATGTGACGCCGCCGGCCGGCGCGAAGTGACCGAGGGCGCCGCTGCCCGACCGTCACCTCGCTCGCGGCGGCGCGTGCACCAGCTTCCGGCAGTGCGCGGCGTGGGCCAGCAGCTCCTCGCGTGTCATCACGCTCGTGGGGAACTCGCCCTCGACGTGCGTGCCGACCTTGCCCTGCCACTTCGCGGTCGGGCAGGCGCGCAGGCACTCCTCGAGCATGTCGAACGCGGCGTCGAACTGGCTGGAGACGAGGGACTTGTAGATGGGGGGGTCCTTGCCCCACCATGCGCACGGGAACCGCGGGTGTGTGGCGGTGGCCTCGAATCCTCGGCGCCGCGGCGTCTCGCCCGTGCGGAAGCGGGCATCGGCACGGGTCACGGAGCGTGGCGGTTTCGCCTGATTGGAGAGGAACTCGCTTGCGAGGTCCTACCTTCGCCACATGGTCCCAACCGTCTACATAGAGACCTCGGTCGTCAGCTATCTCACCTCCCGGCCGAGCCGCGACCTGGTCACGGCCGCCCACCAGCGACTCACGCTGGAGTGGTGGTCCGGCATCCGGCCGGCGTTCAACGTGGTCGTGTCCGAACTTGTCCTCCAGGAGGCTGCGCTCGGCGATCACGAATCGGCGCATCGACGGCTCGCGGCGATCTCGGGGCTCCCAGTGCTCGTGATGACGGAGGCCGGACGCGACCTTGCGAGGTCGCTGCTCGCGGATGCCGCGATACCCGAGACCGCGCTTGCCGATGCGCTGCACATCGCGATTGCTGCTGAGAACGGTGCCAGCTACCTGCTCACGTGGAACTGCCGGCACATCGCGAATGCGCGGGCGCGGCATGCGATCGAGCGGACGCTCCGCGCATCGGGCTATGATCCGCCGGTCCTCTGTACGCCGGAGGAACTTCTGGAGCGCTGAGATGTCCGACCAGCCGAATCAGGACCCGATCCTTGCCGACGTCCGTCGCAACCGCGACGAGTTGGTCCGTGCCGCGGGCGGCAGCCTTGAGTCGCTTTTCGCGTTGCTCAAGGCGCGCGAGGCGCAGGATGCAGCTCGCCTCGTCAAGTACCCGCCTCGCCGCCCGGACTCGGATGGCCCGGGACCTGCGGCGACCGACGCGGCCTGAGCCCTCCGCCCCCTACACCCCGTACTTCGCCCGGTACGCCGCGATCCGCTCGCGGTCGGCGGCGGTGAGCCGGCTGCCCATGTGCTCGACCACCTCGTCGATGGTGACGATCGCCGCGGTGGGCATGCCGAACTCGGCGCCGACTTCGGCAAGCGCGGTGCAGGTGGACGTCTCGCTCGCGCGCTCCTGGCGGTCCACCGAGACGACCAGCCCGGCGAGCGTGATCTTGGCCGCCGCGCGCAGGATGGGCACGGTCTCGCGGATGGACGTGCCGGCGGTCGTCACGTCCTCGACGATCAGCACGCGGTCGCCGTCCTTCAGCTGCCGGCCGACCAGCACGCCGCCCTCGCCATGGTCCTTCGCTTCCTTGCGGTTGAAGCAGAACTCGACCTCGCGGCCGCGCTCGGCGAACGCCATGGCCACCGCGACCGCCAGCGGGATGCCCTTGTACGCGGGCCCGAAGAGGCAATCGAAGCCGTCCGGGAACGAGCGCTCGATCGCGTCCGCGTAGGCACGGCCCAGGTGCGCCAGCTGCCCGCCGCTGCGGTACTTGCCCGTGTTCACGAAGTACGGCGTCTTGCGCCCGCTCTTGGTGGTGAAGTCGCCGAACGAGAGGACCCCGGCCTCGACCATGAAATCGACGAAACGGCGCTGGTAATCGTGCATGGGGGCGGGATGGTAGCGGTGGGGCGGTTGATGGATCCGGGCCGGGGCGGCCGTGCGGGTATAAGACGCCGTTGCTGCACGGCTCGCCGGCGCAGTCACTCCCGACCCGGCCCAACTCCCATGCTCGACCGCCTGCTCTCACCCATCCACTCCGCGCAGTTCCTGGCGGCCGCCATGCTGGCCGTCCTGTTCATCCAGTCCGGCTTGGACAAGGTGATCGACTTCGCCGGCAACCTGGCGTGGCTGCAGGGGCACTTCTCGAAGACGCCGCTGCGCGGCCAGGTGAAGGCGATGCTGGTCACCGTGACCGTCACCGAGATCCTGGCCGGCTTCGTGTCGGCCGCCGGCGCGCTGGTGATCGCGTTCGACGGCCGGACCGCCGTGGCCACGTGGGGCGCGCAGCTGGCGGCGCTGAACATCGTGATGCTCTTCCTGGGGCAGCGCGTGGCGAAGGACTACGCCGGTGCCGCGAGCCTGGTGCCGTACTTCGTCCTGAGCGTCGGCGCGATCGTGCTGATGCAGATGTGAGCGGCCCGCACGCATACGATCGAACCCATGTCCCTCGAACGCACGCTCCAACGCGCCTTGCAGGATGCCGAGTCGGGCCGCCTTCGCCAGGCGATCGACTCGGTGCGCGTGGCCCTGCGGCTCTCGCCGAACCATCCCAACGGCATGCGGGTGCTCGGGATGCTGCTGGTGCAGGCGGGCGAGTTCGAACAGGCCCACCAGGTGCTGCAGCGCGCGATCGCGCAGCAGCCAGGCGCGGCGGACCTGCATTCGAACATGGGGAACGTGCTGTTCTCGCTCTGCCGGTTCCCCGAGTCGGCTGCCGCGTACCGGCGGGCGCTGCAGGTGGATTCGCAGCTCGCGCCCGCGTGGTTCGGCCTGAGCGGTGCGCTGGTGCAGTCCGGCGACGCGGCGGGCGCGCTGGCGGCCGCGGACCGCGCCGAGGCGCTGCGCCCCGGCACGCTGCGGGTGCAGGTGAAGCGCGTCGACGCGTTCGACGTGATGGACCGGCACGACGAGGCGATGGCGCTGCTGCGGCAGCTGATCGAGCGGCACCCTGGTGACGTCGAGATCCGCGCGCGGCTGCTGCAGATCATGAACTACGCGTCGCTGCCCGACGCGGCGTTCGACGACGCGGTGGCCGGGTACGAGCGCTGCATCGCCCGCGTGCCGGCGTTCGGCGCGTTCGACCGCGACCCCGAGCGGCCGCTGCGGCTGGGCCTGCTGACGCCGGACCTGCGCACGCACTCGGTTGGTTTCTTCGCGCAGGCGTTCGTGCGGCACGTGCAGCCAGGGTGGACGCTGGTTGCGTTCTCCACGATCCGCGCACCCGAGGACGACGCGATGGCCCGCGACTTCCGCGGGCTCATCCCGGAGTGGGTCGACGCGTCCACGATGAGCGACGAGGCGCTGGACCGCGCGATCCGCGAGCGGCGCATCGACGTGCTGCTGGACATGGCCGGGCACTCGAACGGCAACCGGCTGCGCGCGCTGGACCGCAAGCCCGCGCCGCTGGTCGCGACGGCGATCGGGCATCCCTCGACGACGGGGCATCCCGCGATCGACGTGCGCCTGGTGGATTCGATCACGGACCCGCCGGGATCCGAGCGCGCGTGCACCGAACGGCTGCAGCGCGTGGATCCGTGCTTCCTGTGCTATGCACCGCCGGCGGATGCGCCGGAACCGGTGATGCCGCCGGCCGATGCGCCGGTGACGTTCGGCTCGTTCAACCTGACCGCGAAGGTGGGGCCCGAGGCGCTCGCCCTGTGGAAGGGCGCGCTGGACGCGGTGCCGGGGTCGCGGCTCCTGCTCAAGGCGCGGTCGCTGGGCGATCCGGCGACGCGCGAATCGCTGCTGGAGCGGATCCGCGCGGCGGGGATCGACGAGTCGCGGGTCGAGCTGCTGGCGTTCGTGGCGGGGATCGGCGCACACCTGGCGCTCTATGGCCGCATGCACGCGGCGCTGGACACGTCGCCCTACGGCGGCACGACCACCACGTGCGAGGCACTGTGGATGGGCGTACCCGTGGTGACGCTGCCGGGCGCGCGGCACGCCTCGCGCGTCTCGGCCAGCCTGCTGCAGGCGGCGGGATTCGGCGAACTGGTTGCCACGGACGCGGCGGACTACGCGCGGATCGCGGCGCGCGCGGCGACGGACAGCGCGTGGGCCGAGGGCTTCCGCCGCACGGCACGCGGGCGGATGCGCGCGTCGCCGCTGATGGACGCGCCGG
Organism: Phycisphaeraceae bacterium; assembly: GCA_040382255.1. Taxonomy (GTDB): domain Bacteria; phylum Planctomycetota; class Phycisphaerae; order Phycisphaerales; family SM1A02; genus UBA966. The sequence goes on along the minus strand of JBEIFT010000033.1, from coordinate 4,898 downwards.
CGTACGCCGCGCGCTTCTACGGCGCGCTGCGCGATGCGTGGCGCTGGCGGTGCGTTCAGGCGTGACGGCGCGCACCGCCGCGGCCGGCGTTCACAGCAGGATCCGCGCCATCACCACGATCACCGCGATCGCCAGCACGTCCAGCACCAGGCCCGCGCGCATCATGTCGCGGCTGCGGACGCGGCCGCTGGCGTAGACCAGCGCGTTGGGCGGCGTGCCCACGGGCAGGGCGAACGCCCAGCTGGTGGCGAACGTCGCGGGGATCACGAGCGTCTCGGGCTGCACGCCCAGGCCGGGCGCCAGCGCGCCGACGATGGGCACGGCCATGGCCGCCAGCGTGGTGTTCGACCCGACCTCGCTGGCGAAGACGAGCACGGACACCAGCAGCACCAGGACGCCCAGCGAGGACAGAGTGCCAGCCTGGTGCAGGAGCTGCCCGAGTGACGTCGAGAGACCGGAGCGCTGCATCGCGTCGGCCAGGCAGAGGCCGCCGCCGAAGAGGACGAGGACGCGCCACGGCACCTTGGCGAAGGCGGTGCCGTCCAGGATGGCGTGGCCGGGGCGCGCGCGGCTGGGCACCAGGAAGAGCAGGGCGGCCGCGGCGACCGCGATCGTGCCGTCCTTGGCGGCCGGCAGCGCAGCGGCGTAGAGCGGCTGCGTCATCCACGCCGTGACCGCCAGCAGGAACGCGCCGAGCGCGACGAACGCGTCGCGGCCCATCGGCCCGTGGTGCTGCTCCTGCGCCGGCGGGACGGTGATCCCGCGCGCGGGGAAGAGCCAGACGCCCAGCACCGCGACCGAGAGCGGCAGGAAGACCGCGGCCGTCGGCACGCTGAAGCGCAGCCAGCGGACGAAGTCCATCTCGACGCCGTTCTTGCGCAGCCACTCGACGGCGATCGGGTTGGGCGGGCTGCCGATGATGGTGATCGCACCGCCGATGCTGGACGCGAACGCGATGCCCAGGAGGAGCGACGTGGCGAAGCGGCTGGCCGCCGCGTGCCCGGCGTCGTCGGTGGCGGCGCCGCGCGCGCGGGCGGCCAGGGCGACGGCCAGCGGCAGCATGGTGGCGGTGGTGGCCAGGTTGCTGACGAACGCGCTCATGAGCGCGGTGGCCAGCATGACCGCGGCCAGCACGCGCAGGGGGCTGGTGCCCGCCAGCCGCACCAGCCACGATGCGAAGCGTGCCGAGACCGTGGTGCGTTCCAGCGCGAACGCCAGCAGCGCGCCGCCGCCGAACAGGAAGATGACGTCGTTGGCGTAGGGCGCCGCGATCTCGGCGGGCGTGCCGATCCGCAGCAGCGGCAGCATGATGAACGGCAGCAGGCTGGTGAGCGCGGGCTCCACCGCCAGGGTGACCCACCACGTGGCCATCAGCGCCAGCAGCGCGAGCACCGACGCCGCGTCGGGGGTGAGGCCCAGCGCGGGACCGGAGATCCACGCCGCCGCCGCCAGCACCGGCCCGCCGAACAGCCCGGCGCGGACCATGAGCGGCGAGCCCTTCTCGAGCTCGCCCTGCAGTTCGTCGTCCTGCGATTGCGTGGGGTGCGGCACGCAGGGGAGGGTATCGAAATTGTGTTCGGGATATCTCGTACCTATTTCGCGGAAATGGGTACGAGATATCCCGAACACAATTTCAGTCGCGATCCCCGCGCCCGTCGTTCAGGACGCGCGGCCGCGACGGCGCGGCCTGGCGCAGGTACGTCGTCTCCATCATCAGGAAGTCCGTGCCGGGCTCCTTGCCGGGGCTCCAGATGCGGACCCACATGCGGTCATCGCCCTCGCGCACGATCACCTCGCGCAGCGTGACGTTCCGCTTCTTGGCCGGGTCGAAGTACGTGTGCGTCAGCGTCAGCGTCTTGCGGTCGTCGGACAGCTGGCCGGTGCCGGTCATCATGCCGGTGCCCATGTTGTCCACCCAGCTGGACACGAACATGCGCTGCGCGACGTCGTACCCGAGCGTCGAGCGCCCCTCGAAGGTGCCGATCTGCGGCCATTCGGTGCGCACGTCGTTCATCAGGAAACGGCCGCCGAGCTCCATGCGGCTGGTCATCGTCGCCTCCGACGACATCGGTTCGGCGTTGGGTGCCGACCAGTTGCGGCTCGGGCCCTTCCAGCTGCCCACGCCCTTCGCCAGCCACGCGTGCATCTCGCCCGGCGCGGCCGCGGCGGCGTAGGCGTCCATCTCCGCCTGCGTCATGCCGGGCGGCGGCGGCGGCGCGGGTACGGCGGCCGGGGCGGGCTTCGGATCCTGCACGGTCGTGCAGGCCAGTGCGGTGGAGGCGGTCGCGGCGATCACGGCGAGGGCGCGGAAGTGCATGCGCACAGGCTAGCGCGGCGGCGCACGCCGATTCGGGCACGCTTCCCCGTTGGCGCAGGGCCGCGTGCACCTGATCCTTGCAGGTGCCTGCCGCCGCGTCGCGGCACGCGTTCGCCACGCACCCGGAAGGACGGATCGCCGATGCCCCTCCACGCCATGCACACGATGAAGGACCTGCTGGTCACCCAGCTGAACGAGCTCCACGCCGCCGAGAAGCACTGCAGCACGCTGCTGACCTCGCTGGCCGACCACGCCTCGGACCGTGCGCTGGCCGAGCTGCTCCGCTCGCACGGCAGCGAGACGCAGGAGCACCTCGCGCGCCTGGACGCGGTGTTCAAGGAGCTGGGCCTGAAGCCGCACGCCGCGCGCGCCGAGACCGCGTGCATGAAGGGCCTGGCCCGCGACTGCCTGGAACTGGCGAAGGCGCCGCGCACCGAGCCGCACGTGCGCGACGCCGCGATCATCGCAGGCGTGCAGCACATCGAGCACGACGAGATCGCCGGCTACGGCTGCGCGCGCACGTGGGCGCAGCTGCTGGGCTTCCTGGGAGCGGCCGGCAAGCTGCAGCTGACGCTGGACGAGGAACGGCGCGCGGACGTCGACCTCAGCCGCATCGCGCAGCAGGTCAACCGCAAGGCGATGTCGGCGGCGACGACGGTGTGACGGCGGGCCACAGGCGGCGGCCCATCCGCAGCGAGGCGCCCACCAGCAGGATCAGCGCGGGCACCTCGACCAGCGGCCCGATGACCGTGGCGAACGCGGTGCCGGACTGGATGCCGAACACCGAGATGGCGACCGCGATCGCCAGCTCGAAGTTGTTGCCGCTGGCCGTGAAGGCGAGCGTCGCCGCGCGCGGGTAATCCGCGCCGGCCCGCTGCGCCATCAGGAACGACGCGAAGAACATGATGCCGAAGTAGAGGACGAGCGGCACCGCGATGCGCAGGATGTCGAGCGGCGCGGCCACGATGCGGTCGCCCTGCAGCGCGAACATCACGACGATGGTGAAGAGGAGCGCCGCCAGCGTGAGCGGCGCGATGCGCGGCAGGAAGCGCGTGACGTACCACGCGTCGCCCTTCGCGCGGCGCAGCGCCAGGCGCGTGAGCGCTCCTGCGGCAAAGGGAATGCCCAGGTAGATGCCCACGCTCGCCGCGATCTGGCCCATGCCGACGTCCACCGCGACGCCCTGCAGGCCGACCAGCGGCGGCAGCCACGTCATGAAGAGCCACGCATAGGCGCCGAAGAACAGCACCTGGAAGACGCTGTTGAGCGCCACCAGCCCGGCCGCGTACTCGGCGCTGCCCTTGGCCAGGTCGTTCCACACCAGCACCATGGCGATGCACCGTGCCAGGCCGACCATCACCAGGCCGAGCATGAACTCGGGCCGGTCGTGCAGGAAGAGCGCGGCCAGCGCGAACATCAGCACCGGGCCGACGACCCAGTTCTGCACCAGCGAGAGCACCAGCACGCGGCGGTCCGCGAAGACGCGCGGCAGCTCCTCGTAGCGCACCTTCGCCAGCGGCGGGAACATCATCAGCACCAGGCCGATGGCGATCGGGATGTTGGTCGTGCCGACGGTCACCGCGTCGGCGGCGTCGCGGATGCCGGGCAACGCGCGCCCGAGCGCGACGCCCAGCGCCATCGCCAGGAAGATCCAGAGCGTGAGCCAGCGGTCCAGGAAGGACAGCCGGCCGGCGGGGGCGGGGGTGCAGGGGGCGTCGGGGTGCGGGGTGGGTGCGTGGCCCATGGTGCAAACCTACTGCGCGACGGCCTTCGGACCGGGCACGGCAACAGACCATCAACCGAAGTGGACGCTTCGGCGGCGATGCCGCCGGCGGGCGGGGAGCCGTGACCGCGGCTCGGGGGATCCAGGCCCGAAAATGGCCAATAACCGCTGGTTCGACCAGTGGTGAGCGCGGAATCGGGCTCCGCGCCCCACGATGTAACTGTCCTTCGGGACGCCATTTCCTTGCGCTGGGCCCAAACCCCCGCATATTCACGGGGCGTCCGTGAGTGATCCCGGGCCGATGTGTCCTTTATTTCACCCAACAGAGGTTCCAGAGATGTTCATCCGTTCGCTCACCGTCACCTCGGCGGTTGTCGTGCTGGCCACGACGTCGATGGCGATTGCAGGTACCAATCCCCCGTCCGTCAACGCGCCCTACAACTCGGTCTACTCGATCGGCACGCTGGGTCATCCGCCTTCGGTGCCCGGCTCCCTGGGCGGCCTGGTGTTCAAGGACAACAACACGCTGCTCATCGGCGGTGACGCGAATTACGCTCCGGGCGCGATCTACCAGCTGACGGTGACGCGCGACTCCGGCGGCCACATCACCGGCTTCGCCGGCCCGGCCACGCTGTACGCGACCGCGCCCTACATCGACGGCGGCCTCTGGTGGATGCCGAACGGGACGCTGTGCTATGCGACCTACTCCGGCGGCTCGAATGCCGCGCCCGGCAACTGCATCGGCCAGATCCTGCCCGGCGGGACCTCGCCGGCGTCGGTGACGCCGATGGGCCCCAAGGGCATCGTCGGCACCCTGGGCACGGGGACGATCATCCCCGCCGGCTTCCCCGGCGCCGG
>JBEIFT010000032.1:0-15985 GCA_040382255.1 Phycisphaeraceae bacterium | reverse complement strand
GCCCGGGTCGCTCCATGTGCCGAGCCAGCCGAACACGATGACGAGCGGAACCTGGTGGAGCGAGGAAGTTCGCGGAGGAGGGGGCCAAGCGCAGCGAAAGGGCGCGGCAACCACGCACTGCCTCGAAGGCCAAGCGCAGCGGAAGGGCGCGGCGACCACGCACTGCCTCGGCTCCGGTCACCGCCCGCCAAAAACCACCCCGGGATCTCCCGAACCCCATTTCGCCGTGCCGATATCCTTGTCACCCGTTCGCTTCCCCCGGCAAAGGACTGCCCCCATGAAGTTGACCGACCTCTGCGCGCGCCTGGTCGCGCTGCCTGCGGACCCGCGCTCGATCGCCTGTGAGATCCACCACGTGGCGGATGACAGCCGCCGCGTGCAGCCCGGAACGCTCTTCGTCGCCCGACCCGGGGCCAAGGCCGATGGCCGCGCGTTCGTCGCGGACGCCGTTGCCAAGGGTGCCGTGGCCGTGGTGCACGTGGGCGATGACCCCTGCGCCGGCGACCCCGCGGCCAGCCACGTCATCCGCGTCCGCGCGAAGGACGGCACCGACCTCGTCCGCCTGGCCGCGCGCCTGGCCGACCGCCTGGAGGGCAACCCCTCCGAGTGGCTGCGCATGGTGGGCGTCACCGGCACCAACGGCAAGACCACCATGGCGTTCCTGGTGCAGCAGTTCGTGCGCGCCGCCGGGCAGCGCTGCGGCGTGATCGGGACGGTCGTCATCGACGACGGCGCCGTCGCCGAGCCTGCGAACCTGACGACGCCGGGCGGCATCGAACTGGCCGGCGCACTCGGCCGCATGGTCCGCAACGGCTGCACCGCGTGCGCGATGGAGGTCTCGAGCCACGCGCTCGACCAGGGCCGCGCCGACGCGATCGGCTTCAAGGTGGCCGTCTTCAGCAACCTGACCGGCGACCACCTGGACTACCACAAGACGATGGAGGCCTACGCCGCCGCCAAGGCCAAGCTCTTCACGATGCTGCCCTCGGACGGCACCGCGATCGTCAACATGGACGACGCGTGGCACGCGCGCATGCTGGAAGGCTGCCGCGCGCGCGTCCTGCGCTGCAGCGTCGGCACCGACGCCCCGGCGCCTGCCGCCGGCGCCGACTGCACGGCCACGATCCACGCCAGCCGCCTGGGCTGGCAGGACACGACCTTCACCGGCCCGTGGGGGAGCGTGCGCGTCAAGCTGCCGATCGTCGGCCGCCACAACGCGATGAATGCCCTGCAGGCCGCCGCCGCGGCGCACGCGATCGGCGTGCCCGGCGCGGCCATCGCCCATGCGCTGGGCACCTGCACCGCGCCGCCCGGGCGCCTGGAGCCGGTCACCACGCCGGACGACCCCTTCGCCGTGCTGGTCGATTACGCCCACACCGACGACGCGCTCCTCAACGTCCTGACCGCGCTGCGCCCACTGGTCGGCCCCGGCGGCCGCCTGGTCACGGTCTTCGGCTGCGGCGGCGACCGCGACGCCACCAAGCGCCCGCGCATGATGCGCGTGGCGTGCGAGCACTCGGACCGCGTCATCGTCACCAGCGACAACCCGCGCACCGAGAACCCCGAGTCGATCATCGACCAGGTGATCGCGGGTCGCCCCGAGGGCACCGCCGCGCCGTTCACGCGCCAGGTGGACCGCGCGCGTGCCATCGAGCAGGCCGTCGCCGAGGCGCGTCCCGGCGACATCGTCCTGATCGCCGGCAAGGGCCACGAGGACTACCAGATCATCGGCACCGAGAAGCGCCCGTTCGACGACCGCCTGGTCGCGCGCGCGGCGCTGGGGCAGGGGGCCAGCAGCGCGGTGCGCGCCGCAGCCCACGCCGGCTGAGCAGGCTGAGCCGGCAACCCGTCCGCCAACGACAACGCCCGGCGCTTGCGCGCCGGGCGTTTCACGTCGTTTCAGCGTTCGGTGACGGACGTCAGTTCGTCGTCGTGCCGGTGCGCTTCGTGAAGATGCCGATGATCACCAGCAGGGCGATCAGGCCGACGAAGCCGCCCTGGCCGAGGGTCGTGATGAAGTTCATCAGGTTCTGCGTGATGTGCCCGAAGTACGAGCTCGTATCGGTGCCGAAGATGATCTGAACCAGGACGCCGATCGCGATGAACAGCAGCATGATCTCGACCAGCTCGCGAGCCCAGCCCTTCACCATATCAAAGCCCTTCATGCGGTATCTCCTGTCTGTGGTTCCACAAGATCTGGAGTGACGAGCGTCACCCCCACTCTGGGGCTATCGGGCTGCCCGGCTTCCGAGGATGAGGAAATCCCGAAGGTGCGCCCGGGGGGCGGGCCGCGGACGCGGCTGCGCGCCGTCGGCGGGCTGCCCTCGTGCGCGCGCGCGGAGGCGTCAGAAGTGGAAGCCGCGCGCCAGCATGATGCCCAGGAACAGGCCGAAAAGCGCCACGATCACGCGCTGGGCGTGGCGGTGGAACGGCTCGGCGGGGGCGCCGGCGGGCAGGCCGTCGGCCGCGGGCGTGGAGGCCGGGCGGGCCGGGGCGACGTGGGCGGCGGGTCGGTCGTGGCGGGATTCAGACGGCATGCGAACAACCTCCGATAGAGCTGGAAAGACCGTCCGATCCGCACGTGCGCCGGTCAAGCGCCGAATGCGGCCGGACGGCAGATTCGTCCGCTACCCTCACCCGCCGCCGCCCACGGATGGGCGGCCTGTGCGCCCTGTGCGGGCGCGGACGCGAAGGAGTGCCACATGCAGCTTTCGGCTGACGACGTTCGGACCGCGGTCGGAGGACAGTGGATCGTGCCGCCGGCGGCGGGCAACCCCGCGGCGGACGGGATCCGCGCATTCGCGCCATTCATGCTGCACGGCGTGGGGACGGATACCCGCGAGGACCTGCGCGGCCGCCTCTTCGTGGCGCTGCGCGGGGAACGGTTCGACGCGCATTCCTTCCTGGCCGACGCGGCCGCGCGCGGCGCCGCGGCCGCGCTGGTCGACCGCAAGGCGCCGGCGGGCTACGCGCGTCCGGCGGGCCTGCCGCTCCTGGAGGTGGGCGACACGCGCGTGGCGCTGGGCGACCTGGCCCGCACGTGGCGCGCGCGGCTGCGCGCGAAGGTGGTGGCCATCACCGGCTCCAGCGGCAAGACCACGACCCGCCGGCTGGTGGACGCCGCGCTGGGCGCCACCATGACGGGCAGCGCCTCGCCCAAGAGCTTCAACAACGACATCGGCGTGCCGCTCACCGTGCTGGGTGCGCAGGGCACCGACGGCTACCTGGTCGTCGAGATCGGCATGAACCACCCCGGCGAGATCGCGCCGCTCGCGCGCATCGCCGCGCCGCACGTGGCCATCATCACGATGGCCGGCCGCGCGCACCTGGGCGGCATGGGCAGCCAGCAGGCGATCATCGACGAGAAGTCCTCGCTGGTCGACGGGCTGGGGACGATGGGCATCGCGATCGTGAACGGCGACCAGCCGGCGCTGGTGGCCGCGGTCGAGGCGCGCGTGAAGCCCGGGGTGCGGGTGGTGACCTTCGGTACCACGCCCGGTTGCCAGTGGCGCCTGGCGGGGCGCACCCCGGGTGCGCCCGGCGCGTCCGGCGGCACCGGCCCGGCGCAGGTGGTCACGGTGGCCGAACCCGACGGAACCGAGTGGTCCTGCGGCCTGGGCCTGCCCGGCGATTACAACGCGATGAACGCCCTGGCCGCGATCGCCGCCGCCCGGATGCTGGGCGTCCCGGCCGACGCGATCGCCGGCGCGCTGCCGGCGGTGCTGCCCGCCGAGATGCGCATGACCCGGCAGGACGTGGGCGGCTTCGCGATCTTCAACGACGCCTACAACGCGAACCCCGACGCCGTGCAGGCCGCCCTGCGGGCCTTCCCCGAGGTCGCGCCCGCCGGCGCCCGCCGCGTGGTGGTGCTGGGCGACATGCTGGAGCTGGGCGCCGAGAGCGCCGCGCTCCACGCCGAGGTCGGCCGCGCGGCGGTCGCCACCGCACCGGCGCTCGCCGTCTTCGTCGGCACCGAGAGCGCCCACGGCGCCGCCGCGGTCCAGGCCGCCGGCGGGGCGGTGCAGGCGCTCCACGTGCCGCAGCTGGACGAGGCCGGGGTCACCGCGATCGAGCGGGCCCTGCGCCCCGGCGACGCGATTCTGCTGAAGGGCAGCCGCGGAAGCCGAATGGAACGGCTGGTCGAGGCCCTTTCCGCGCGCGCGGCGGGCGCCGCCGCCACCGGCCGAGGATCCGTTCCATGCTCTACAACCTGACCGAGTGGCTGCAGAACTGGCTTGACGCGGTCGGCCTGTACCCGCTGGTGCAGGTCATGTACCAGCTGGAGTTCCGCGCGTTCTTCGCGGTGCTGCTCTCGTTCGGGTTCGTGCTGGCCTTCATGCCGGCCCTGATCCGCAGGCTGCGCGCCGTGAAGATGGGCGACAACCCCGAGTTCTACGGCACCGACCTCAACGCGATGATGGCCAGCAAGGCGGGGACCCCCACGATGGGCGGCATCCTGCTCTGCGGCTCGGTGCTGGTCACCACGCTGCTCCTTGCCGATGTCGCGCACAGCCGCTACGTGCACGTCTGCATGGTGGTGCTGCTGTGGCTGGCCGGCGTCGGCGCCTGGGACGACTGGATGAAGCTGACGCAGGCGCGCCGCGCCGCGCTGACCGGCAAGAAGACCCGCGAGGGCCTCTTCGCGTGGGAGAAGCTGGTGTTCCAGTTCGGGATCGGCGCGATCGCGTCGTGGTTCATCTGGCATGCGGCGACCACGCCGGACGCGCAGGTCCTGAACCTGCCCTTCCAGCGCACGTACCTGCCCAGCCCCACCGAGGGCCAGCTGCAGCTGCCGCAGCTTGCGCCGCACGTGTGGGTGATGGGCGTCGTGATGTTCGTGATCCTGGGCTCCTTCGCCATCACGCTGACCTCGAACGCCGTGAACCTGACCGACGGCCTGGACGGCCTTGCCGGCGGGACGCTGCTGATCGCCAGCTTCGCGATGATGGTGCTGGCGTGGATCGCGGCCAGCCAGCGCGCGGCGGCGTTCCTGATGGTGCCGTACGTGCCCGGCTCGGGCGAGCTGATGGTGATCGCCGGCGCGATGGCCGGCGCGTGCCTGGGGTTCCTGTGGTTCAACGTCGCGCCCGCGCAGGTCTTCATGGGCGACACCGGCAGCCTGGCCATGGGCGGTTTGCTGGCGACGATCGCCGTCGCGATCCGCCAGGAGTTCCTGCTGGTGCTGATCGGCGGCGTCTTCTTCGCCGAGGCCGCCAGCGTGATCGCGCAGGTCGGCTGGTTCAAGTGGACCAAGCGCCGCCACGGCGAGGGCCGCCGGCTCCTCCTCTGCGCCCCGATCCACCACCACTTCCAGATGGTGGGATGGAAGGAGACGCAGGTGGTGGGGCGCTTCTACCTCGTGGCGATCACCTTGGCGATCCTGGCGTTGGTGAGCTTGAAGTTGCGGTGAGGGGCGGGGAAATTAGGGACAGGTGGACCTGTCCCCAATATTCAGCACCGCCCCCGGCGCGGCCAGCACCTGCTTCAGCCGCGTCTTGCGTAGCAGCTCGACGGCGCGCGCCAGGTCGGCCCACATCGGGGCCTCGAAGGCCATGCGCTTGCCGGTGACCGGGTGGTCGAACGCCAGCCGCGCGGCGTGCAGCGCTTGGCGCGTCAGCAGCGGGGCGGCGGCGTCGGGCTGCGCGGGGTCGAAGTCGCCGACGTTCATGTGGCGGCCGGCGTAGAGGTCGTCGCCCACCAGCGACCAGCCGATGTGGCTCATGTGCACGCGGATCTGGTGCGTGCGGCCGGTGCGGAGCTCCACCTCCACCAGGCTGAAGCCCTGGTAGAGCTCGCGCACGCGGTAGACGGTCTGGCTGGGCTTGCCGGTCTCGTCGTGGCGGACGGCGTACTTCTCCTTGACGGTCGGGTGCTTGCCCAGCGGCAGGTCGATGACGTCGGCCTCGGGCTCGACCTCGCCGTGCACCAGGCACAGGTAACGCTTCTCGGTCTTGCGCAGCTCGAACTGCTTGGCCAGGCGCCAGTGGGCCACGTCGCTCTTGGCGCAGACCATCACGCCGCTCGTGTGCTTGTCCAGGCGGTGGACGACGCCGGGGCGTGCGATGTCCTCGCCGACCGTGCTCAGCGTGCCGCCCGAGTTGTGCATGAAGTGCCACGCCAGCGCGTTGATCAGCGTGCCCGTCTTGTGGCTGCGCGCCGGGTGCACGATCAGGTCCGGCTGCTTGTTGACCACGATCAGGTGGTCGTCCTCGTACAGGACCTGCAGCGGGATGTTCTCGGCGCCGATCGCGTTGGAGGGCGGTGGCGGCAGCGTGGCCACCACGCGGTCGCCGCGGTGCAGGCGGGTGCTGGCCTTCGGCACGCGCCCGTTGACGGTCACCGCCGATTCGTCGATCAGCCGCTGCAGCTGGGTGCGGCTGAGGAACGGCACCCGGTCGGCCAGGAACTTGTCGAGGCGCTTGTCCAGGTCGCGCGTCAGCTCGAAGACCGCCGTCACCGGCGTCTCGTCGTCGGCCTCGCGTTGCCGCTCGTACTGCTCGAAGAGCTCGGCGGGGTCCGATGCGACCACCGCGTCGGCGTCGTCGCCGGCGGGGGCTGGCTGTCCGGGTTGGGGGCCGGTCACGGCTGCTTCGGCGCGTCAGCCGGGGCAGGGGCCGGGGCGGGCGTGGCCGGGGCTGCCGGCGCGCCGCCCGAGGGCGTCAGCGTCAGCGTGGCGTTCTGGTCGCCGATCTTCAGGTCGTTCACGCCGCCGGTGCCGGCGGGGGTGACGCCCAGGTTCGGGATGGTCGGGGGCGGCAGCACGACCGGCTTCTTCGGCAGGTCGATGCGCGTGGCCAGCTGCTGCAGCGACGCGATGCGCTTGGTGGCGATCTCCGCGACGGCGGCGTAGTCGGTGTCCTTCGCGCGGTCGCGGGCCTGCGCCAGGTAGCCCTCGGCGGCCTTCAGGTCGCCCTGGTCCTCGGCGCACGCGGCACGCCCGAAGAGCGCGCTCAGGTGGAAGCCCATCTCGCCCAGGTTCTTGCAGCCGGCGGTGCGGGCGGCGACGTCGGCGTACAGCTTGTCCGCCTCCTTCAGCCACTCGGTGCGCAGCTCGGGGGTCACCGCGGCGTCGGCGGCGGTGGCGTCACGGTCGAAGCGCGTGCCGCTCACGACCGCGGCCGCGTACTGGTCGGCGGCCTTCAGCTTGGCGAACACGGCGACCGCGTCCTTGCCCTCGTGCTTGGCGGCCACCTCGTCCAGTGCCGCGGGCATGGTGGCCGAGGTCAGCTCGCCCCACGCATCGTCGCGCGCCTTCTCCTGCTTCTGCGACCACCAGTAGTAGCCCATGGCCGCCGCGGCGACCAGCAGGACCACCAGCAGCACGTTGGAGCCCCACGTGCGGAGCCAGTGCACGAAGTCGTCGTTCACGCGGCTCTCGGTGAGGTCGGCCTGCTGGACGTTCTTGAGACGGCGGTCGATCTGGCTCATGGGCCCGGGATTGTAGCGCGGAATCCGGGTTTTCCGTACCGTGATCGCCGCAGGAATCCGATGGCAGGCCTTCTCGTCACCGATCTCGACGGCACGCTGCTCGACCGCCGCGGCCACGTCAGCCCCCGCAACCGCGCGGCGCTGGCGGCGGCACGCGCGGCCGGATGGCACGTCGTCATCGCCACGGGCCGCACGTGGGCCGAGAGCCACCGCGCGATCGACTGCGTGGCCGAGGACGCGCTCTTCATCGGCGCGGCCGGCGCCTCGCTGCACGAGGCCGGCAGCGGGCGCGTCCTGGCGACGCGCACCATCGACGCCGCGACGGCGGTCGAGCTGGCCCACGAGATCATCGACGCCGGCCACCGCGCGCACCTGCTGGTCGACCCGAGCCAGGCCGGGCACGACTACGTCTTCGTCGGCACCGCGCCGCTCGACGCCGCCACCGCGTGGTGGCTGACCGAGCACCCGGTGAGCTCGCGCGACTGGCATGCCATGCCCGAGGACGCGCTCGAGCACCTGCACGGCCGCGTGCTGCGCGTGGGGACGATCGCCGTCGAGGACCAGCTGGCGCCGCTCTCCGACCGCATCGCGGCGGCGCGCCGCGGGTCGCTCGAGGTCCGCCACTGGAGCGCGCTGACCTCGTCCGAGGCCACGGGGTCCGCCACGCACATGCTGGAGATCTTCGCCCCGGGCACCGACAAGTGGTCGATGGCGCTCGAGGCCGCGCGGCAGCTGGGGATCGCGCCGCAGGACATCGTGGCGATGGGCGACGGGCTGAACGACCTGGACCTGCTGACCAACGCCGGGATCTCGGTGGCGATGGGGAACGCCGACCCGCGGATCGCGCGCGTGGCGCACGCCCACTCGCATCACCACGACCAGGACGGCGTGGCGCATGCGGTCGAGGCGCTGCTGGCCGGCCGGCTGCGGCGCGGCTGGCGTGCGTGAACTACGCTTGCGCGCGTGACCCAGGCACCCGTGCCCGCCGTCGCCAACTGGAACCACCCGCTGCTCCGCGGCGAGGGAACGGCGCTGCTCTCGGCGCACCAGGCGATCCTGAAGGGCGTGCTGGAGAGCGAGCTGGAGGTCGACGAGATCCTGGCCCCGCGGCAGGTGCCCTTCGAGCCGATCTTCGAGATGCTGGGCGAGGAGCCCGTCCGCCGCGCGCTGGAGGCGCACCGCGTGCAGGTGCACGACAGCGTCGACGCCGCGCGCGCCGTGACGCTGGCCGTCCGCGCCGCGCGCGAGGGCAAGCGTGCACTGGCGCTGATCCCGAACGAGCAGCTGGCGATGGCGATCAGCGCCGCGCGGCGCGCGCTGGACGACCCGTTCCCCGAGGGCGGTTCGGTGGTGCTGCTGCTGGAGGACAACCCGTACCTGGTGCGCCTGGCCTCGCCGTGGCAGGCGGCGCGGTCGCTCGGGCTGCCGACGGTGGCGCCGCGCGGCATCGAATCGCTGCGCGACGGCGTCGAGCACGCGTTCCGGCTGGCCGGCGCGGGCGCGCGGATGTCGGCGATCGTGGCGCACTCGATGGTGCTGCGCTCGGTGGATTCGCCGCACCTGCGCGCCAACCGCGTGGCCGAGCGCGTGGAGCAGGTCGCCGCGCTCCTGCGCGCGCGGCGCGGGGCGCGCGTGCCGGAATCGGGCGACGTGCTGCGCCTGGCGCGCCGCCTGGAGCTGAACCGCGTGTCGGCGCTGCCCAGCCCCGGCGAACGCGAGCCGGTCGGCTTCGTCGCGGTGGGGCCGGCGTCGATCGCCGTGCACCACATCCTGGGCGAGTTCGGCCTCGAGGGCCGCGTGCCCGTCCTGGACCTGGGCTGCACGAACCCCATGGACGACGCGCTGCTGGAGCGCTTCCTGACGCGCTGCGACGACGCCGTGATCCTTGAGCCGCGGCCGGGATCGGTGGCCCCGGACATCCTGGAGGTGGCCGAGGTCCTGCGCGCCCGCAGCGAGCGCCCCGCGCGTCTGTGGTGGGACGCGCTGCCCGCGCGGCCCGACGGCGAGGCCGTCCGACTGGAGATCAACGACGCGGTGCGCACCTCGATCCTGCTGCGCAAGTCGGTGCACCTGCTGCAGCTGGTGCGCGCCGGGCTCGAGCACTCGCCGCGCCTGGCCGCGCCGCAGCCGGACCTGGAGGCGCTGCGCGTCCCGCGCCGGAGCTTCGGCCTGGGCCCCAGCGGCGCGATGGACGCCGTGCGCCCGCTCATCGTCGAGGCCGCCGCCGAGGTCGCGCGCCCGGACCCCGATTCGCCCGACGCGCCGACGCGCGCGCTGGCGATGGAGGGCTCGCCCGTGCCGCAGGCCGAGATCGTCACCGAGGTCGAGCTGTGGGACCGCCGGCGCTTCGCGGTCGAGGGCCCCGCCGCGATCCAGCAGGCCGCGATGGAGGAGGGGGGCACGCTCTTCGTGGTGGTCGACCTGGGCGGCAGCGACGTCGTCGACGTCGAGCGGCTGGCGAACGCCGCCGTCCCGCTGCGCGCCGCGCCACGCCTCCACGTCACGCACGTGGACCTGAACGACCGCCCCGCGCTGGTCGCCGCGATCGCCGCCACCGCACGCATGGACGGCGTGGGCGTGGTGGTGGCGCACGACGGCCCGCCTGCCCGGCGCGACATCCGCCAGCTGGAGGCGAGCGTGTCCGAGGCCGACCGCCTGGGCTTCACGCCGCGGCAGCTCCTGGTCTGGCCCGCCGACACCGGCTGCGAGGTGCGGCCGCTGCCGCAGGCGGTGCTCCTGGAGAAGGGCGCCGAGCGCGGCCTGGACCCGCTGAAGACCGAGTTCATCACCGAGAAGCTGCCGGTCGACGAATCGCTGCCCGTCCGCGTCGAGATCCGCGCACTGCTCGAGCAGGTCGAGGTCATCCGCACCAGCCCGCCGCCGATCCACGTGGACGCGGACCAGCGCATCGCGCCGCCGCGGCCGATCCACGCGCGCGAGGGCCGCTGGCGCTGCCACGTCGCGGGCTACCGCGGCGACCCGCCGGGGCTCGTGACGATGGCGCTCTGCGAGGCCGGCCGCGCGATGGGCTACCGCGTGCAGGGGCTCTACCACCCGACGCCGGTGGGCCCGGGCCGCCGCGCCTGGGGACAGGTGCTCTTCACCGCCGCCGACGACGGCCCGGACGCGCGCGTGCACTCGCCGCAGTGCCCCTACGGCGAGGCCGACCTGGTGCTGGGACTGGACGCGGTCGAGACGCTCCGCGCGCTCGGCCCCGACCCGTACCTGCGCGTGGCCGCGCCGGACAAGACGTCGATCGTCGCGAACCTGGGACCGTTCGACGACCAGGTGGTCGAGGAACTGGCCACCGCCGCGCGCCTGCTGCCGCGCGCCGCGCAGCTGGCGGCCCGGACCGAAGGCGCGCTGCTCGCCGACATCGCCACCACCGCCCGGCGCGAGTTCCTGACCGACCGCGTGACGGACCTCGTCGTGCTGGGTGCCGCCTACCAGCGCGGGTTCGTGCCCGTGAGCCTGGAGGCGATGGAGTCCGCCATGCGCCGCCTGGAGCAGCGCGGGTTCGGCCGTTCGCTCGAGGCGTTCGAGTTCGGCCGCCGCCTGGCCATGGGCCTGGAGACCGCCGAGGGCGAGCGCAAGCCCGAGAGCCTGGGCCGCCTGGTGCGGCGCACGGCGCTGGAGCTGCAGGCCTCGCGCTACGGCGGGCGCCGGCGCGCGGCGCAGTTCCGGCAGATCGTCGGCGAGACCATCGACCAGATGCCCGCGCTGTACACGACCAGCGACGGCCGGCAGGCGCTGCGCGACTTCGTTAACGCCGCCAGCCGCTGCGTGGCGTGGGGCGGGGTGCGCCACCTGCGGTGGTACGCGGGCCTGGTGCGGCAGCTCTACGACGCGGGCGCCGGCGATCCGGACCGCGCCCTGGCGGCGTACGGCATCCTGCCGCTGGCCGAACTGACCCTGATCCGCGACACGCTGTACGTGGCGGCCTCGCAGGCGGGCGTCGGCCAGGCGCGGCGCATCCGCGAACGCCTGGGCGTCCGCGAGGCGCGGGGCGACCAGATGTACCGGCGGTACCTGAACCGGGTCGAGGTCGTCCTGGGCCGCTCGATGTACCGCCTGGACCTGCGCTCCAGCGACTGGCCGGCGCAGCTGGCGCTCCTGCTGTGGCGGGTGGTGCCGAACGAGCTGCGAGGCCAGCCGGCCGACCGCCGCGTCCGCGCCGCGGCCCTGGCCATCTTCGAGCGGGCCATCGAGGAACCCCAGCGGGCCGAGCACTGGGGCCGCGAGATCCGGGGCCTCCACGAGCGGGCCTGCCGCCACGAGCTGCGGTCGATGCCGGTCACCGAGCTGGAAGCCATCGGGCGCGGGTGAATTTTCCGAATCCGTCCGATTTCCCGCTCACACCCCGCCTACTCGTGCGACCTTCCGGGGGCCGGGGGCTCTCCAGCCGCCGTCAGCCCTTCATCGCCTCGTGGCGAAGCTGGCCGCAGGCGGCCTTGATGTCGCGGCCGCGGCTGGCCCGGATGTGGGTGTTCACCCCGGCGTCGCGCAGGATCTCCTGGAACGCCAGGACGTCCTCGTCCGCCGGGCGGCGGAAGGGCAGGCCGTCCACCTCGTTGTAGCGGATCAGGTTCACGTTGGCGCGGATCGTCTTCGCCACCGAGGCCAGCTCCTTCGCATGCTCCACCTGGTCGTTGAAGCCGCCAAGCAGGATGTACTCCAGCGTGATCTCGCGCCCGGTCTTGCGGAACCACTCCTGGCACGCGTCCAGCAGCTCGGCCACGGTCGAGTACTCGGCCCACGGGATGATCTGCCGGCGCAGCTCGTCGTTCGGCGCGTGCAGGCTGAGCGCCAGCGTCACCGGCAGCTCGAACGTGCACAGCTTGCGGATCGCGGCCGGCAGGCCCACGGTGCTGATCGTGATCTTGCGCGCGCCGATCCCCAGTCCCCACGGCGCCTGCATCGTGCGGATGGCGGCGGTCACCGCCGCGAAGTTCGCGAGCGGCTCGCCCATGCCCATGAAGACGACGTTGGTGATGCGCCCGACGCCCGGCTGCTGCGCCAGGCGCCAGACCTGCTCGACGATGCGCCCGGCCGTCAGGTTGCCCTCGACGCCCTCCAGGCCGCTGGCGCAGAAGCGGCACCCGACGGGGCAGCCCATCTGGCTGCTCACGCAGGCGGTGCGGCGGTCGTCGCTGGGGATCATCACGCACTCGGTCTCGCGGCCGGTGGCGACGCCCAGGACCGGCAGCATCACGCCCGGCGCGGGCCAGCCCAGCAGCAGCTTGCGCGTGCCGTCGGTCGCCTCCAGGTTCTTGAGCTCGCTGCCCTGCAGGAACGTCATCTCGCGCGCCAGCAGCGCGCGGTGCGCCTGCGAGAGGTTGGTCATCTGCGCCGGGTCGACCACGCCCTTCTGGTAGACCCAGTCCGCCACCTGTTTGGCGGCGAACTTCGGCATGCCGTGCGCCGCGCACCACGCCTGCAGCCCATCCAGGTCGAGCTCGAAGAACGCGGCGCGCGTGGGTGCGGTGGGGGTGCTCATGGCGGTGCCGCGGGGGGCGGCGCTCAGCGCGTCGCGCCGACCGTCAGGTCCACGGTGCGGTGGCCGATGCCGTGGCGGTCGAGCCACGCGCCCATCGCCTCGTCGGCGTCCTTGCGCATCACGCGGCGGCCCGTGGGGTCGATGCCGCGCGCGCGCATGAGTTCCTTGAGCGTGCCTGGCAGGCCGAACTCGACCTGCTCGTGGTAGACGTCGTGCTGCTCGACCTCGCCGCCGTGCTTCTCGATCAGCTCGACGATGAGCTCCTGCACCAGGTCCTCGGGCGCGCTGGCGCCGGCGGTGACCAGCACGGTGTTCACGCCCGCGAACCACGAGGGATCCAGCTCGCTGCGGTCGTCGATCAGCCGCGCGGGCGTGCCCACGTTCTGGCTGATCTCGGTCAGGCGCACGGAATTCGAGCTGTTCCGGCTGCCGATGACGAGCGTCAGGTCGGCGCTGGGGGCCAGCACGCGCACCGCGCGCTGGCGGTTGGTCGTCGCGTAGCAGATGTCCTCGCTCGGCGGCTCCTTCAGCGTCGGGAACGCCTTCTTGAGCGCGGCGATGATCACGTTCGCATCGTCGGTGCTGAGCGTGGTCTGCGTCAGGTAGACCAGCTTGTTCGGATCCTGGATCTCGAGGTTCGGGATGTCCTCCGGGCACTCCACCACCTGGATCGCGTCCGGCGCCTCGCCGCGCGTGCCGATGATCTCCTGGTGGTCGGCGTGGCCGACCAGGAAGATCTGGTACCCGGCGCGCGCGTAGCGGATCGCCTCGTTGTGGACCTTGATCACCAGCGGGCACGTGGCGTCGACGGTGGTCAGGTTGCGCGAGTCGGCCTCGGCCTTCAGCGCGGGGCTCACGCCGTGCGCGCTGAAGACGACGATGCTCCCGTCCGGTGCCTCGGAGAGGTCCTCGATGAACTTCACGCCGCGGCGCTTGAAGCGCTCGACCACGTGCAGGTTGTGCACGATCTCGTGGTAGACGTAGATCGTCTCGTCGGGGCAGATGTCGAGCATCTGGTCGACGACGTCGATCGCCATGTAGACGCCGGCACAGAAACCGCGGGGATTCGCGAGGATGAGCTTCATCGGGGGCAGGAGTGTAGCCGGGTTGGCGCGCCGGGCCGGCGGCGTTCTCGCCACGGAACCCCCGATCTGCGCTAGAGTTGCGCGCCGTGACCAGCGTGGCCGAACAGCTTGCGACCTACGGGCCCCGGGCCCTGGCCGATGCGGCCGCGCCGCCCATGGGCGAGCAGGAGGCCCGCGCATGGTGCCGGCGGCTTGCCACGGGCCACTACGAGAACTTCAGCGTGCTCAGTTCGCTGGTGCCCGAGCGCCTGCGCGACGACTTCGCCGCGGTCTACGCCTTCTGCCGCTGGGCCGACGACCTGGGTGACGAGGCGGGCACCCCCGCCGAGCGCACCGAGCTGCTGGCGTGGTGGCGCGCCGAGCTGCAGGCCTGCTTCGCGGGCGCGCCGCGGCACCCGGTCTTCGTGGCACTGGCGCCGACCATCCGCGCGCATGCGCTGCCGATCGCGCCGTTCGACGACCTGATCCGCGCGTTCGAGCAAGACCAGGTGAAGACGCGCTACGCCACGTGGGACGAACTGGTGGACTACTGCACCCGCAGCGCCGACCCCGTCGGGCGCCTGGTGCTGGGGCTCTTCGGCCTGGCCACGCCCGAGCGCTGCACGCTGAGCGACCGCACCTGCACCGCGCTGCAGATCGTGAACCACCTGCAGGACGTCCGCCGCGACCTGCTGGAGCGCGACCGCATCTACCTGCCCGCCGAGGCCACCGCGGCGATCCCCGGCTTCGAGCTGCGCCTGCGCCGCACCGCGGAGCAGGGGTTCGGCTGCGACCACGCCTTCCTGGCCGAGTACCGCGCCGCGGTCAAGCCGCTGGTGCACCGCACGTGGGACCTCTTCGACGAGGGCGCGGCGCTGCTGCCGACGCTCACGCCCGAGTCGCGCCCGGTGGTGCGGCTCTTCGCCGACGGCGGGCAGGCGGTGCTGCGCCGGATCGAGGAGTGGAACTACGAGACGTGCGTGCACCGTCCGCGCCTGGGCAAGGCGCAGAAGCTGGCGCTGGTGCTGCGTGCATGGTGGGGGGCGCGATGGGCCAGGTGATCGATGCGCTCGCCCCCGAGGACCGCGCACTGGCGCCCGTGCTGGCGGCCTGCGGCGAGATCACGCGGACCCAGGCGCGGAACTTCTGGTACGGCCTGAAGCTGACGCCCGAGCCGCAGCGCAGCGCGATGTACGTGATCTACGCGTGGATGCGCGCCGCCGACGACCTGGCCGACGCCGCGGGCTTCAGCCCGGAGGAGCGCGTGCGCCGGATCGCGCAGTTCCGGGCCGCCACCGACGAGGCGCTTGCCGGCCGCGTGCCGGACGAATCGCCCATCTGGCGCGGCCTGGCCTGGGTGGCGCGCCGCCATGAGCTGGCGCCGCAGGATTTCCACGACATGCTGGACGGCCAGCTGACCGACGTCGGCACGCCGACCTACGAGACGTGGGACGACCTGCGCGCGTTCTGCTACCGCGTGGCAAGCACCGTGGGCCTGGTCTGCATCCGCATCTGGGGCTACGAGGGCGTCGACGCGCCGGCGCTGGCGATCGACCGCGGCATCGCGTTCCAGCTGACGAACATCCTGCGCGACTATTCCGAGGACTACGACATGGGCCGCGTCTACCTGCCGGCGGACGAGTTCCGCCGCATGGACCTGACGCCGGCCGACCTGCGCGCGTGGCGGCAGCCCGAGCTCTGCGCCGAGTTCGTGCGCGCGCAGTGCGAGCGCGCGCAGCACTTCTACGACGGCAGCGCGGCGCTGGACCGCATGATCACGCCCAGCTGCCTGCCCACGCTGTGGGCGATGACCGAGATCTACCACGGCATCCTGCTGAAGGTCCGCGCGCGGCCGCACGCCGTGGCCAGCGGGCAGCGCGTGCGGCTCTCGACGCCGCGCAAGGCATGGATCGCGTTCCGCGCGGGCCGCATGGCCAAGCACGCGGCGGCGGCGGGGGCGGCGCGATGAGCGCGGCCCTGCGCGCCGGCGGACGCG
>JBEIFT010000031.1:0-16029 GCA_040382255.1 Phycisphaeraceae bacterium | reverse complement strand
GGTGTCTTCGGCGATTGCGGCGGCGGCGGCCCGGACCTCGGCAGGATGTCGCTCGGCCGCGTCGATGACGGCGGCAAGCACCGGATCGCTGGTGAGGGCGAACGGGTCGATGCCGAGGGAGGCACGAAGGCCGGTCGAGCAGGACGCGTTGAGGTACTCCGTGCGAACGAGCTGCTCGCCCCACGGCACGCGCGTGACGAAGCGCTCCAGTACCTCGCCTGCCGGCAGCGCCTGCAGTTCGCGCGCCTCGCGCAGCGCGAGGCGCGATTGGTTGAACCAGTACTCGTTGGGGCCGGACCACATGGCGCTTGCCACGCCGGCGATGCCGAACCCGAGCGTGACCGTGAGAAACGCGATCACCGGTCCCGCGATCGACGCCGGCCGAACGTCGCCCGCACGCGGGCGTCCACCCTGGCGGACGCGCCGCAGCGACCGCACGAGCGCCCAGCCCAGCGCGACCGACGCGGCAAGGCCGCCGGACAGCCGCAGGTCGCCGAGCCCGAAGGCCATCTCGACCCGGATCACGTCCAGCACGGTGGTGATCACAAACCGCGGTGGCAGGTCGCGCCACCCGAGCGCCACGTCCGCCACCCAACTGACCAGGAGCAGCGCGCCCCAGGTCGCGGCCAAGCCCACCGCGAACGCACCCGCCGCCGCCACGGTGGCCGATGCGCACGCCATCGGGACGTGGCGGCATGCGCGGCCGACCACGTTCGCCCACGCGACGAGCGAGATGGATCCCACGACGACGAACACGAAGAGCGTGCCGACGTTCCCCCGCAGCAGGACATGCGAGGCGTCGTCGGGCGTTGCCGCCGCCTGCACCGCGAGCAGCACGGCGAACGGGGCACCGATCACCACGAGCGCCGCCGCACGTGCGCGCCGCGCGGTCGCGGCGTCCACCGGGAGCGCCGCGCCCAGCGCGCCCAGGCGGTGCTGCCCGTCGGCCACGGCCATCGCCGCCGCGCACCAGCCGGGCAACAGCAGAAGCACCAATCGGAGCAGGTCGGGAAGCAGCGCCAGCCGCTGCAGCAGGCCAGAGGACGGATTCACGGCCAGCGCATCCGCCGTGTCGCGCCCCAGGAGCGGCAACCCCGCCAAGGCGACCACCGCGAGCGCCACCAGCGCGACGGCCGTGAGCGCGATGGGCGCCGCCACGCCAAGGTCGCGGCGCACGAGCGTACGGAACGGGCGCGGTTCGGACGGTACAGTCAGCGTGCTCATCGGGATGCTCCCTTCCCGTCCACCGGCAACGCACACCACGGATCCGGCCCGGTGACGGTGAACAGCTCGGACGCCGGGCATGCAAGGTCGTCCTGATTGGTGGCCGAGTTGGCCACGCCGTCGACCCACGCAATGCCGACCCGGCCGCCCGCACGCAGGCGCTCGAGGGTCTCGGGGAACGGCAGTTCGAGCGCCCGGCGCGCGGCATCGGCCGTGGCGGCGTCGAGCGCCAGCATCCGAGGGTCGCTGACGGGCTGCCATGGCTGCGGCCATGGGCGCGGCATGCCGGGGCGCAGCGCATGGCACAGCAGCACGGCACCGGTGCGCACGAGCGCCACGTAGGACTGCGCCGCACCACGCTCCATGCAGCCGGTCGCGCGGTCGTCGAGCAGGCGCTGGTTCGCCATGAGCCACTGGATGCCGAGGAGGTGCATCGCCCGAAGGCGCTCGGTTTCGTCCGCGGCGGAGGCGAGCACCTTGATCGCCTGCGTCCCGGCGGCATCGGGGCCGAGCAGGGACGCGAGGGCCAGGCGCTGCGGCACGTCCATCGCGTCCAGGCGATCGACGGCCGACGCCACCGCGGCGCGGCATTCGTCGGGGCGTTCACGGCTGCGCTCGGCCCACGCGATCAGGGCCGGGTCAGGGCGCACGAAGCGTCCGAGCCCGCGCATCGCGTCGGCCCGCGGCGCGGGTTCCCACGCGCATGGCGCCTGCGAGAGCTGCTTCCACGCGATGCCGCCACGGTCCGGGCCAGTGCTCGGGGACGCCAGCACGTCGGCAAGGAGCTGCGGCGTTGGCAGCGCGCGGGCGTGCGCGATCGCGTCGGCGGTGGCGCGGTTCGCGGTACGCCGCTCCTGCCACGCCGGGTCCCCGCACGCGACCAGCGCGGCGACCGGCCCGGCGACAACGGACCCGGCCACGAGCAGCGCCGCACCGATGCCGAGCATCCGCCCCGCACGCCGCGCGGGCCCGGCGGACCGCGTGATGCGCCCGCGCCCGATCCACGCCATGGCGGTGCCGACCAGGAATGCCGTCGCCAGGGCCGAGGGTGCCAGCGCACCCATGTACGGATCAAGGAACGCGTTCGCGGGTGCGTCGCCGTCGAGCAGCGGATCGAAGCCGACGACGCCCCAGGCGAGGGCGCGGCACGCACCGTACGCCACGTATCCCGCGCCGAACGCCAGTGCGGTACTTGCGATGGGCAACGCCACCGAGAGCACCATGGACGCCAGGAGGCCACGGGCAACGGCGGTGGCGGCATAGGACGAGGCGACGAACACGGACGAGAGCGCCGACAGGAGGCCGGTGTTCTTGAGCAGTTCCGTCGGCGTTCCACGGCCGTCCGCGGTGCTCCAGCCGTGCGGCGTCGCCCACCACAGGACGCCCACGTTCGCGGCGGCAAGTCCCACCATGCACGCCAGCACGATGCCGCCCTTCGACCACCAGCGCACGACGCCCGGCACGGGCAGCGTGGAGAGCAGCAATTCGCCGCGGCGCCCGGTGTCGCCCGTCACCATCGCCGCCGCGGCCCAGCCCGGGACGATGACAAGCAGGTATCCGAGGAACACCCCCAGCGGCTGGAACTGCGACTTCCACTCGCCGGGCAGCGAGCCGTTCGAACGCATCGCCTGGACCACCCCGACGACGAGCACGAAGAGGAGGACGATCGCCGCGGGGATCAGCACCGGGCACGCGAGCCGGAGGTCCTTGGCCAGGAGCAGCCGGAACGCGTGCGCCGGATCGGCCATGCGCACCGGGGCCGCGGCACGCTCGCTTGGCACGTGGGCCGCGGCGTTCATGGCGCAGCCTCCATCGCCCGCAGCCGGTCCGCGCAGGCCTCGTTGATCGAGAGGTCCACCAGCTCCGCGCCGGCGGCGGGATGCGCGGCGGCAAGCGCGGCCACCAGCGCCGCGCCGTCACCGCGCACGGTGACGATGGTCGCGTCCGCGTCACGGCGGACCAGGATCGCGCCTTCGCCGGGGTGCCACGACGCGGGCGCGCCGCGCACGATCACGCGGCGGGTGCCGCTGACCAGGTCGTCCGTGGGCACGCTCTCGACCACCCGACCGCGGTCGACGAAGACCACGCGGTCGGTCAGGCGCGCCAGGTCGCCCAGCTGGTGCGAGGCGACCAGCATCGTGCAGCCGGTCTGCACGCGCAGGCGCGCCAGGAGCTCGAGCACGGCGTCGTGGGTGACGGCATCGACGCCCAGGAGCGGCTCGTCCAGCAGCACCAGGTTCGGGCGGTGCGAGAGCCCGAGCACGAACGCCAGCCGCGCCTGCATGCCGCGCGAGAGCGAGCGCACGCGCGCCGAGGCGTCGATCCCGAGGAGCCGCTGCAGTTCGGCGCTCCACGCGGGGTCGAAGCGCGGCTGCAGCGCGGCCACGAAGCCGATCGCGTCGCCGGCCGTCATCCAGTCGTAGGCCGAGAGCGTGTCGGGCACGAAGCCCGTGTGCGCCAGGAACTCCATGCGGCCCAGCGCCGGCTCGGTCGTCACCGCCCCCGCGTCGGGCACTTCGGCGCCGACGATGCAGCGGAAGAGCGAGCTCTTCCCGGCACCGTTGCGTCCCACGATCCCGACGGACTCTCCCGGGGCGACGTCCAGGTCCAGCCCATCGAGCGCGTGCACGCGGCCGAAGCGAAGGTGCAGGCCCCGGCACCGCAGTGCGAGCCATGGGGCGGGCGACGCCGGCGCCGCGGGGTCCGCCGCGGCGGCGATCGGATGCTGGTGGTTCATGGCCGTTCCCCCTGCCGCTGCGCGGCGTCATGGGCGCGCTGGGCGCGCCGGACCAGTTGCTCGAACCGTTCGTCGCTCATGCCGGCGGCCTGGGCCAGCCGCACTGCCTCGGCCAGGTGCACCAGCACCGCGTCGTCCCCGGAAGCGCGTGCCTGCGTGCGGGTCCCTGCCCGCACCACCATGCCCCGGCCGCGCTCGGACTCGACCAGCCCCTCGCGCTCCAGCTCGGCGACCGCCTTGTGGACCGTGTTGGGGTTGATGCCCAGTTCCTCGGCGATCGCGCGGACGCTGGGAAGCAGGCTGCCGGCCGGGAAGGTCCCGCGGCCGATCGCGGCGCGCAGGCCGTCCGCGATCTGCCGGAAGATCGGGACGGGGGCGCCGGGGTTGACCAGGAACGGGAGCGGCATGGTGTATGAGTGTTGTAGTACACCATACGGCCTGCCGCGTCCACTAGATTCCGGGTTCCTGCGAGAATTCATGCCACCCCCCGCAAAGCCCGCGCCAACCCCTGACCGGCTCGAAGCCGTCGCCGCCACCCTGCGCGACGCCTGCGGCGCCCTGCGGTTCGGGGCGCCGGTGGCGTTCACCTACAACCCGCTGGACTACGCGTGGCCGGCGCACCGGGCGTTCCTGGCACGGGCGCGCCACCGCCCCACCGTGCTCTTCGTGGGGATGAACCCGGGACCGTTCGGCATGGCCCAGACCGGCGTTCCGTTTGGCGAGGTCGCATCCGTCCGCGGCTTCCTGGGGATCGACGAACGCACCGCGCGCATCGGCACGCCCGTGCGCATGCACCCCAAGCGCCCCGTCGAGGGATTCGCCTGCGCGCGCAGCGAGGTGAGCGGCGCGCGCGTCTGGACGTGGGCCGCGGCGCGCTTCGGCACCGCCGACGCGTTCTTCCGGCAGGCGTTCGTGTGGAACTGGTGCCCGCTGGCCTTCATGGCGGAATCGGGCGCGAACCTCACGCCCGACAAGCTCCCGCGCACGGGCCGCGGCGCCACGGCGGTGCGCGCGCTGGAGGCCGCATGCGACACCGCGCTGGGCGAGTGCATCCGCGTGCTCGAGCCGCGCCACGTGGTGGGGTTCGGCGCCTTCGCCGCCGAGCGCGCGACCGCGGTGCTTGACGCGATGCGCGCGGCCGGCGCCGACGCCGCCACGCTTCCGCCCGTCCACCAGGTGCTGCACCCCAGTCCGGCCAGCCCCGCCGCCAACCGCGGCTGGGCGCCGCAGGTGGACGCGCAGCTGTCGAAGGCGGGCGTCGCGTTCGGCGCGCGCCGCGCCCGCTGAGCCGCTCACCCGCGCCCCTATCCTGCCCCCGTGCGCGTCGCCGTCCTCAACATCGTCGGGCTCTCGCCGTCCGTGTTCGCGCGGCGGAAGTCGCCCGCGCTGCAGGCGTTCGCGCAGAGGGCGGGCGGCATCCGCACGCTGGCGCCCGACCTGCCGGCGGTGACGTGCAGCGTCCAAGCCTCCATGCTGACCGGCCGCCGCGCCGGCGAGCACGGCATCGTCGGCAACGGCTGGTTCGACCGCAGCCTGCAGGAAGTGCACTTCTGGAAGCAGTCGAACCACCTGGTGCAGGCACCCAAGGTGTGGGACACGCTGCGCGAGCGCGCACGCGCCGCGGGCCGCCCCGCGCCGACCGTGGCCAACAGCTTCTGGTGGTTCAACATGCACTCGTCGGTGGACGTGGCCGTGACGCCACGCCCGCAGTACCGCGCCGACGGGCGCAAGGTGCCGGACTGCTGGACGCACCCCGCCGGCCTGCGCGACGAACTGCAGGCGAAGTTCGGCCCGTTCCCGCTCTTCCATTTCTGGGGCCCCGGCTCCGACGCGCGCAGCAGCGACTGGATCGCGAACGCGGCGATGGAGGTCGAGCGCCGCCACGAGCCGACGCTGCAGCTGGTCTACCTGCCGCACCTGGACTACTGCCTGCAGAAGTTCGGTCCCGACGACCCGCGCACCGACCGCGAGATCCGCGAGATCGACCGGATCTTCGGCGCGCTGCTGAGGTTCTTCGAGCACGCCGGCGTCCGCGTGATGGTGGTCAGCGAGTACGGCATCGCGCCGGTGGACCGCGCGGTGGCGCCCAACCGCCTGCTGCGCAAGGCCGGCTTCGTGGCGCTGCGCACCGAGAACGGGCGCGAGTACCTGGATGCGGGCGAAAGCCGGGCGTTCGCGGTCTGCGACCACCAGGTGGCCCACGTCTACGTGAAGCGCGCGGAGGACGTGCCCGCGGTGCGCGCGGTGCTGGAATCGGACCCATCCGTCGAGCGCGTCCTGGACGCCGAGGCCCAGCGCGCCGCCGGCATCCTGCACGCGCGCAGCGGCGAGCTGATGGCGGTGGCCGCGTCCGGCGCATGGTTCGCGTACCCGTGGTGGCTGGACGACCGCCGCGCGCCGGACTGGGCGCGCACCGTGGACATCCACCGCAAGCCGGGCTACGACCCGCTGGAGCTCTTCATGGACCCGGCGATCCGCGCGCCGGCCGCGTACGTGGCCCGGAAGCTGGCGCTGCGGCGCATGGGCTTCCGCACGCTGATCGAGACGGTGCCGTTGGACACGTCGCTCGTGCGCGGCAGCCACGGCCGCATCGAGACGGGGTCGCCGTACTCGCCGGTGCTGATCGCCGACGGCCTGGAACACCTGCCCGACGGCACGCTGCACGTCAGCACGGTGCACGACGCGATCGTGCACCTGGTCGAGCAGGCCGGCCAGCGACGCTGATGCGGCAGCGGCTGCACGTGCCCCTACGATGACGCCATGCGCTGGGTCTGGGCCATCGCCGCTGCCGTGCTGCTCGCCGCCCTTGCGGCGGCGTTGTGGCCCACGGAGGGCGCGCCCCCGCCACGGGAACCGGTGTCGGACGCCGCTGCGCCTGCCGTCGCCGCAGGCCCTGCCGCCTCGGCGGTCGCGTCCCTGCTGGCCCCCGCCGCCGCCACCCCCGACGTCACGGCCGGCGCCGCCGCGCAGGTCGAGCGCGTGGACGACCGCACCGTCCGCCTGGATGGCCGCTACACCGTGCGCGGCGCAGGCACCGAGTCCGACCCCTACGACATCACCTGGGACCTGCTGGGCAGCCTGCGCGGCACCGTGGACGCCCAGGCCGGCAAGTTCATCGTGCCCGGCCGCGTGGGCGACCTGCGCGGCGCGTGGGTCCGGATCAGCGGCTACTGGGCGCCGCCGCTGCAGGTCTTCGAGACGAAGGACCTGATGGTCATGCTGAACAAGTGGGACGGCTGCTGCGTCGGCCTGCCGCCCACGCCGTTCGATTCCATCGAGGTCTCGCTGGCGCGCGCCGTGCCGGTGCAGGGCCAGCACCTCTTCCGCTACGGCTCGATCCGCGGGCGCCTCACCGTCGAGCCCTTCGCCGCCGGCGGCTTCCTGCTTGGCCTCTACCGACTGACCGACGCGGTCCTGGAGCAGTCCTCGTGACCGCCGCGCCCGCCCCCGTCCGCATCGGCCCGGTCGAGCTTGCGGCGCCGCTGCTGCTGGCGCCCATCGCGGGCCACACGGACCTGGCGTTCCGCATCCTCTGCCGCGAACAGGGCGGCGTGGGCATCGCCTACACGGACCTCCTGAACAGCCGGGCGCTGCTGCGCGGCACGCCGAAGAGCCTGCAGCTGGCCGCCACCGCGCCCACCGACGCACCGTGCGGCATGCAGCTCTACGGCAACTGGGACGACCCGCTGCCGGAAGCCGCGTGCTGGGCCGTGGAGAACGGCGCGGCGGTCATCGACATCAACATGGGCTGCCCCGTCGACAAGGTGGCGAAGAAGAACGGCGGTTCGCTCCTGCTGTGCGACGCGGTGAACACCATGCGGCTGGCCGAGCGGATCGTGCGCGCCGTCGAGAAGCACTCCGGAGGCCGCGTGCCCGTCACCGCCAAGATGCGCCTGGGCTGGGACCCGGAGCGCTTCGTCGCGCCGCAGCTGGCGCGCGACCTGGAACGCGCGGGCATCGCCGCCGTGACGGTGCACGGGCGCTGGACGGTGCAGTTCTTCAGCGGCACGGCGGACTGGCAGCGCATCGGCGAGGTGGTCCGCGCCGTGGACCGCATCCCGGTCTTCGGCAACGGCGACGTGACGGAGCCCGAGCACGTGCAGCAGCTGATGGCGGCGTCCGGCTGCCACGGCGTGATGATCGGCCGCGGTGCGCTGCGCACGCCGTGGGTCTTCCGCCGCGCGTGGGAGGGCCTGCGCACCGGCACCATCCCGCCGGAGCCCACGCTCAACCAGAAGCTGGCGTGCATCGGCCGCCACATCGACCTGCTGGAGCAGCACCACTCCCTGGAGCACGCCCTGCACTGCATGCGGGCGCGGATCAGCTGGTACGGGAAGACCATGGGCCACGTGGGGCGGCTGAAGGACGTGATCCGCAATTCCCGGACTTTCAAGGAGATGCGCGACGCCGTCCAGGAGTGGATCCGGCCCGAGGGCGATGGATATTCCCGGGCATGGGGCCGCGACGCTGCGCCGGAGGCCCACCGCCGGCCCAGGGAATCGTCCGCGCAGACGGAAGCCTCATAAGTTCCTGACATGCAAATCCGGGGGCAAATGCTTGCCGCGCCGCGGGTTGGTGATACTTTCCCCCTGTCCTGACGCTTCCGCGTCGCGACGCACAACCAGGAGATCGGTCGGCCTGAGGGAAAGGGTACGACCGTGTCCCCGAGAGAGGGAGGGCACGTGTTCATTCGTCATTTTGTCGCCGTTTCGGCGGCCATGATGGGAATCGCGGGAGCGGCCAACGCCGCGATCGTGACATTCAACCAGACGTTCACCAACACGACGACGCAGGCCAAGACCTACGACGTCATGCAGTCGATCAGCCTGGTCGGCGCGGTCCTCGACCCGACCATGAGCGGCAACGTCGCCGCGATCCTCATCGACATGAACGGCAACGGCGCGTCGCTCAGCTCGCTGGGCACGACCGCCATCTACACCGCACTTGTCCAGGACACGGCCGTGCAGACGCTGCTGCCGGGCGACTGGTCGTTCCAGGTCAATCCGTACATGAGCGACGCGTCCACGCCCGCGTCGTTCTCGAACGTCGTGCTGCCCTCCGGCAGCGCCACCGGCACCATGTCGATCCGCCTGCAGTTCACGCTGTCGGCCGGCGACAAGGTGTCGTTCGCGAGCAACTTCGTCGTCCAGGCCGTGCCTGCGCCGGGAGCCGTCGGGCTTGCCGCGCTGGCCGGAATCGGGTGCCGCGGCCGTCGCCGCCGCGCCTGATCGACGTTGACGTGCGCACCGGCCACGGGGCCCTGCGCGGAATTTGGTAGGGATAGGGTCCCGCGCGCGAGGCACCGCGTGCGGGAAGGGAAAGGGTCCGCCATGCAGTTCGCAATCCTGACCTCCGCCGCAGCGTTCGCCCTGGTGGGCAGCGCATCCGCGGCGATGTCCAACCTGCAGTTCAACGTGTCCTCCACCTCCGCCGGATCGGCGTCCTGGAGCAGCACCGGCACCGCCACCGCCACCACGGGCCAGTACCAGTTCACGGGCGACCAGCGCTACGTGGGCTTCAACGCGACGTTCGACCTGACGTGCAACGACACGTCCGTGCTGAACCGCGGCCTGATCGGC
This sequence comes from Phycisphaeraceae bacterium, assembly GCA_040382255.1. Lineage (GTDB taxonomy): Bacteria > Planctomycetota > Phycisphaerae > Phycisphaerales > SM1A02 > UBA966. Next base: position 6,489 of record JBEIFT010000031.1, on the reverse strand, counting down.
GGCAGCTTCGGCCTGACAAACAACACCGCGTCGCTCCAGACGTTCACCATCGACATCATCCTGCCCACGGTCGCGCAGGGCACGAGCGCGCTCGCGGGCGGCTCGGTCAGCGGGCTGCTGACGGCCGACGGCGACGGCGGCATCTTCTCGACGGCCGGCACGTCGGCGTGGAACTACCTGGTGCGCGCCGCGGGTTCGCAGACCGACACGACGATCGCCAGCCTGATCAACTCGCCGTTCAGCGTCACCGCCAACCCCTTCGGCATCGGGGTGATCCCCGGCCAGTCGTTCGGCACGCCCATCCCGGGCATGCCCACCGGCCCGATGGGCGACGCGATGGGCATCCGCATGGTCTTCCAGCTGGGCGCCGGCGACCACGTCGACTTCGGCACCAGCTTCGTCCTGCAGGCCGTCCCCGCCCCGGGCGCGGGCGCCATGCTGGGCATCGCAGCAATCCTCGGCAAGGGGCGCCGCCGCCGCGCCTGACGCGCGGCACGCAACCCCCGGCCGGACCGGTTTCTTTCCCCCCCCCCTCGAGCGAACGACCCGCGCTTTCCCAGCGCGGGTCGTTTGTATTCGGGGGTTCGGGCGCGCGGCAACGGGGCCGCGCACGATCAGCGCAGGTCCTTCGCGTTCGGCAGCTCGTCGATCCTGCCGATGCCGAACTGCTTCAGGAACTCGGTGGTGGTGCCGTAGAGCATCGGGCGGCCGACCTCGTCGGCGCGGCCGACGATCTTGACGTACCGGCGCTCCATCAGGCTGCGCAGCACCTCGCCGCACGCGACGCCGCGGATCGCCTCGAGGTCGGCGCGCAGGAGCGGCTGGCGGTACGCGATGATCGCGAGCGTCTCGAGCGCGGCCTGGGTCAGGCGGCCCTGCTCGCGCACGCCCTTCACGCGCTGCACGATGGGCGCGTACTGCGGCAGCGTCATCACCTGGCGGCCGCCGGCCACGCTCTCGATCCGGAACGTGCGGCCATCGGACTCGTAGCGCGCGTTGAGCGCGGCGATCGCGTCGCGGACCTGCGCGGCAGCGCGCTTCTGCTGGGGGGTCTCCTCGACGGGCTCGGGCGCGGCCTCGGGCTGGGCTCCCTCGGCACCCTCCGCGACGGCGGCCTTGCGGCGGCGGCGCGGCGCGGGCGCGGCGTCGATGATGCCCAGGAGCTCGGCGATCCGGCCCTCGGACATCGGGCGGTCGGCCACCATCAGGAGCGCCTCGACGCGGGACTCGATCGGCAGGTCCGCGCAGGGGTGCGCGGCCTCGGCCGATTCGGCCATCACGGCGAAGGTGGAGGGCGACTCACCGGTGGAGGTCATGTGCGCAGTGTGCCACAAACCGCTGCAAAACGCGAAACGCGCCCGCGGGGGGCGCGTTGCGGAGGGCCGTTCCGCGGGGCGCGGGTGCGCGCCCGGGGCTCACGCGCGCGACTGCTCGGCGGCGGCGATCTTGGCGCGCGCCAGGCGCTGGGCGCGCTCGAGGGCGGCGCGCTGGTCCAGCGAGAGCGGCGTCTCGTTCGACGCGGTGACCTTGGCATTGACCTCGGCCAGCTCGCGGGTGGCGGCGGCGGTGTCGATGCCGGTGCCCTCCATCGCGCGCTCGGAGAGGAGCGTCAGGCGTTCGCCCTCCATCTGCGCGAAGCCGCCGTCCAGCACGAAGGTGCGGGCCTTGCCGTCGGCCGGCGTGATGGTCACGAGGCCCGTGCCAAGCTTGGTCAGGAACGCCGACGCGCCGGGGGCGACGCCGCGCTGGCCGTCCCAGGCCTCGAACGAGGCATAGGTGGCCGGGGTGTCGAGGACGGCGTCGGACGGGGTGACGATGGCGCACTGGAAGGGCATCGGGATCTCCTTCGAAGGGAGGGGATGGTAGCGGAACCGGGCTGGGGCAGGCCGGGCGGCGTGGCTGCGGGGCCCGGGAAGGCGGCCCTGCGCGTGGCGCCCCGGGCACCGCCGCATGGCACCGCGGGGTTTATCGCGCCCCGCCCAGCAGGCCGGCGCGGCGGGCCAGCTCGGAGTTCCGGAACGCGGGCTCCTCGGTGACCTCGCGCTCGATGAAGGGCGCCAGCCAGGCCGGGATCGCCAGCGGCGCGTCGGGGCTGGGCAGCTCGCACTCGGCCAGCGCGACGGGCAGCGCGAGGAAGCGGTCGATCTCCCAGGTGCGGTCGCCCTCGGTGATGCGCGTGCGGATCTTCGAGAGCCGGCGCCCCGCGGTGCGTGGCCACTCGCGCGCGAAGGTCGCGGCGTCGATCGTGCGCTCGATTTCCTCGCGCACCAGGCCCAGGCCGCGCTTCAGCGTGTGGACGTGCTCGACGCGGCCATCGGCGTGCTCGACGCGGCGCAGGCGGCCCTCGAGCTGCGTGGGGTCCGTGCCCGCGGCCGGCGGCAGGTAGCCCTGCTCGATGCGCCAGACCTCGCCCGTGGGCAGCGGGTCGGGCACCGCGCGCAGCAGGAAGACGCGCTCGATCTCAGCGGGCACGGGCCGCCCCCTGGGGCACCGCCAGGCGTTCGGCCCACTGCGCCACCAGGTTGGGGTAGGCGAACTTCAGGCTGACGTTCGCGCGCACCTGCTGCTCGAAGTCGCGCAGCGCGTCGGTGACCGCCAGCCAGCGCTCGGCGGCGGCGGGGTCGTCGGCGTGGCGCGCCAGCGCGGCGCGGATGCGCAGGCCCAGGAGCTGCGCCAGCAGGCGCGTCGCCAGGCGGTTCGCGGCCTCCTTGGAGGCGCTGTCGTCCTTGTCCACCACGCCCTTGGCGAAGGCGTCGGCCATCTCGGCCATGCGGTCGCCCAGGCCGGCGGGGTAGCCGCCGTTCTCCAGCTGGTCCAGCGCGGGCGCCAGCTCGCGGTTCCATTCCGCGATGCCGTGCTCCGCGGCCATCAGCGCCATGCCCGGCGACCCGGCGGCGAACGCCTCCAGGAACGCGCGGTCGGCGGCGTCGACCTTCGGGCCCTCGCGCTCCCACCACGTGCGCATCGCGTCGGCGCCCAGCGGGCCGAAGGCCACGCGCTGGCAGCGGCTGCGGATCGTGGGCAGCAGCCGGTCCTCCTGCTGCGTCACCAGCACGATCGTGGTGCCGGCGGGCGGCTCCTCGAGCGTCTTCAGCATCGCGTTCTGGCCGTCGGCGTCCAGCAGCTCGGCTTCGTCGACGATGAAGACCTTGCCGTGGCCCAGCGACGCGGTGCGGAAGACCGCGCTCTCGTGGTGGCGGCCGTCGCCCGCGATGCCGCCCAGCATGCGCTCGCGCAGCAGGTCCAGCGGGATGTTCATCTGCTTGCGGTCGCGCAGCTCGCGGCTCTCGCTGATCGCGGCAAGCTCCTTGCGGACGACGTGGAAATCGGGGTGCGTGCCGGCCTCGATGAGCCGCGCGACGCGCGTGCCAGCCGGCGGCGCGAAACGCGCGCGGGCGTCGGCGCCGGCCTCGGGGTCCAGCAGCAGCTGCGCGAACGCCTTGGCGGCCCGGAACTTCCCGACGCCCACGGGGCCGTGGAGGATCCACGCGTGGTGCACGTGGCCGCTGGCCAGCGCGCGCGAGAGCGCGGCGACGGCGAGCGGCTGGCCCAGGATGTCGGGGGTGCTGCTCACGGGACGCGAAGTGTACGAGCGCGCGGCGTGCGCCTCGGATCGGCCGTCACGGACCGACCCACTGCCCGTCCACCATGCGGTAGCGCGGCACGCGGGCGATGTTCCCGCCCAGCACCTGCGTCGCGATGACCTGCCCGGCCGAGTCCACCTCGAACACGGTGCCGCTGTTCGTGAGCGTGACGAGCGTGGTGTTCGCGCGCGTGCGGAACGCGCCGCACTGCGTGGGCCCGCCGAAGAATCCGCCGGGGCCGCCCACCGACCACGTGGGCGCGGAGGGGCCGAACGCGCCCGTCGCGGGCACGACGTAGTTGCCGGCCGCGTCGCGCGGCGGCGCCAGCTCGACGACCTGCGACCAGTCGTTGGCGGCGCCGGTGCGGTCGCCGTTGTTGAGCACCATGATGTTGCCGGCGCCGGGCAGGCCTGCGTCGATGAAGGTGGCCGAGTGGCAGACGTAGAACGTGCGGTCCGACGTGGTGCCGCGGCGCGAGGCAGCCGGGTTGCCCCAGCGGTAGAGCAGGTCGCCGCCGCGGCCGCGCGCGCCGCCGGCGTGCGTCGCGGCCTGTGCCGTGGTCGTCGAGTGGTCGATGACCCACAGCTCCGACCACGACCGCGAGCTGACGACGATCTCGTCGCGCTCCGGGCTGTAGTCGATCGAGTTCATGTGGATCCAGTCCACGGGCGAGGCCGCGGGGCCGTAATTCAGGTCGATCAGCTCGGGATGGTCGGCCACCACGCCGTAGGTGGCGATGCCCGGCATGGTGTCCTGCACCAGGTGGTCCCAGACCTTCCACTGCCACGCGACGGTGTAGGTGGACGGGCCGGTGGGGTGCAGCTCGACGATCTGCTCCGACCACAGCACGGCCGTGGCGCTGGTGCGGCCGGCGGCCAGCTGCTCGGCGATGGTCCGCGTGTCCCACGCGATGCAGAGGATGTTCCCGTTCGGCATCGGGCGCACGTCGTGGTGCTGCTGCGACGTCGCGGTGGCCACGATCAGGTCGTGCTGCAGCGTCCCGTCCGGCGCGAACACCTGGATGCGGCCGCCGCGGCCCGCCGAGTTGAGCGACCCGGCCGCGTAGACGCAGGGGCGCACGAGCGATCCGTCGGCACGCAGGTAGCCGACGCTCGCCGCCTGGGCGGCGCCTGTCCAGGTGCGCACGGTGGCGCCGGTCGCGTCCGTGGCGACGGTGGTGTTCGACGTCAGTTGCGAGACCAGCGTCCATTCGATGGGCGCGGGGCACGTGCCCCAGTTCGAGAGCAGCTGCCCCAGGTCCGTGCCGTCGGTGGTGCCGTCGCCGGTGACGTCGCCGCCGGCCGAGCCCCATGCCGAGAGCAGCTGGCCAAGGTCGAGCCCGTCGACCGTGCCGCTGCCGTCCAGGTCGCCGGTGCAGCCGCCCGCACGGGTCGGTCCCGCGCACAGCGCGATGGCCGCCGCGACCGTCGCGACCAACGTGGCGGCACGGTGCGCGCGGCTCATGGGCACGCGCCCCAGGCCGAGAGCACCTGCCCCAGATCGGCGCCGTCCACGACGCCGTTGCGGTCGATGTCGCCGAGCCCGCCATGGTTGCCCCAGGCGGAGAGCACCTGACCAAGGTCGGCGCCGTCGACGATGCGGTTGCCGTCCAGGTCGCACGGGCACGGGCCGCCCGTGAAGACGGTCACGGTCTCGCCGGTGCCCGGCGTGTTGTGCCCGCCGGTCGGTCCGGTGTTGCCCGCAGGGACGGTGCCGTAGTACGTCGTGCCCAGGATGTACGGGTAGAGCGGCGCGCCGCCCGCGTCCACGGTGACGAAATACGCGTAGGTGCCGTTCGGGAACTCGGGCGTCACGCAGAAGCGGCCGTTGCGGGCGTCCAGGTGTCCCCAGCCGGTGACGAACTCCCAGTCCTCGACGAAGCAGCCCAGCGGATACGTGGTGCTGATCGCCGGACCGTACTGGCTGGGCGTGAGCGCGGTTCCGTTCGGCAGCGTCGTCCGGGCGGTGATGCTGCGCGTGCGGAAGCTGGTCTCCATGCGCGCCACGCCGCCGGTGCCGTCCGTGTTGGCGTAGCCGTGCGAGCCGTAGATCGGATAGCCGTCGAAGGCAAAGCCGATGAGCGGCGAGTGCTTGGTGCCGTCCTCGGCGCCCATCAGGCAGGTTGGCTTCACGTGCGGATGCCATTCGCGGTTGGGCGAAGGATGGCCAAGGCAGCTGTCGAAGCTGGTTCGCTCGAAGTACCACGCGATCCGGTTCCAGATGCCCAGGTTGTTGTAGCTCATCGCATCGCGCGGGTTGTAGATCGCGGTGCCGTCGCGCAGCACGCCCACATGGCCCAGGGCGACGGGGACGGCCGTGCCGGTGTTCGGTGTCGGCACGATCGGCAGCTTGAAGACCCAGTTGAGCCCGGTCGGCGTGTTCGGGCTGCCGGGCCACGGGCCGATCGAATAGCTGGGGATCCCGTTGCACGTGACGTAGACGTTGGCGGACGAGTGGCGCACCAGCGTGACGTCCGCCACGATGCCGCCATAGCCGGTGGCGTTCGTGGTGTTCTGCTTCCACTCCGTGACGACCGGCGGCAGCGCGAAGACGGCTGCAGCAAGCGACGCGGCGGCGGCGATGGCGATGGCGAGCGCGCGGGACGTCATGAGGCAATCACCGTGACGGGGAATCATGCCCCTGATTGCCGGGGGAGGCCACCACGGGACGCGTCATCCCAGCCCGAACCACCGAAATCCGGAGGTTGGGGGCCAGTGAATCCACGCGGGCGGTGCTGGGCTCGATGATCACGAACGCCGATAAGCCGCTCTCGTCGTCGGTCCACCACCAGCCCTGCGCGGCGGGATCGCGCGCAACGTCGGCGGCGCGCGGCAGCCGCCAGCCCGCGGCGTCCGGCACGCGCTCGACCTGTGCGCGCACGACGTGCCCGTCGACACGGTCGGGG
>JBEIFT010000030.1:0-16566 GCA_040382255.1 Phycisphaeraceae bacterium | reverse complement strand
CGGCGGCGAGCCGAACCTGGCCGAGGCGATGCCCCTCTGGACCCGCATCGCCGCCGCCGCCCCCGCGCGCGGGCCCACGTGGTGGCTGGCCGAACTGCGCCGCCTGCAGATCCTGGACCGCGTGAACCGGAACGTCGACGTCATCGCGCCGAAGGTCGCGCGCCTGAAGGCGATCGACCCCGCGCTCGGCGGCCCGGAGCTGCTGCCCGTGTTCCTCGACCTGGCGGCGCGGCATGAGGCTGCGCGCGCGGACTAGGCCCCCATCACTCCATCTGCTTCAGCTCGTCCCGCAGGATCGCGGCCAGCTCGTAGTTCTCCGCCTCGAGCGCCGCGCGCAGGCGGCCTTCGAGCTCGGATCGCTGGCTGACCGGGAGACGCGGAACCAGCGCGTCGCGCATGCCGCGCAGCAGCATCACCTCGTTCGACTGGTCGAAGCCGTTCGCGGAACCGGCCTCCTCGAAGTGCTCGCGCAGCTCGGCCAGCGCGCGGTCGACCGCGGCAAGCGCCGCAGGGGCGCTCTGCACGCGCAGCGCCAGCGCGGCCTCGGCACGCGCGCGCATCATGGTGACGAACGGGCGGTACTGCTCCAGCACCGTGCGGTCGGCCTGGCTCGCGCCGAAGTCGCGGCACAGGTCGAAGAGGCGCAGGTTGCGGCGCGTGTCGCGCACGACGCCCTCGTAATCGTCCAGCGCGAAGAGCGCCACGTAGCGGTGGTAGTACTGGACGCCCTCGTCGCGCAGCGCGTCGCAGTCGCGGCCCGAGATGCGGAAGCCCTCCGGCGTGCCGTTCGTGCCGACGTGCGCCTGCAGCCGCTTCAGCTGCCAGTCCAGGAGCGAGTCCTCGCCATGGGGCCGCTCGCCGTCCGGGCGGCCCGTGTAGGCCAGCTGCAGGATGCCCAGCTCCAGGCGGATCTGGATCGCCCGGCTGCCGGCCCGGGTCCGGACGAACCGGACGTTGGTCCGCCCCGGCTCGAACTCCCATTCGGCCAGGATCGGGTTCAGGTCGGCCGTGGCAGGCGCGTCCGAGGCCCGCTCGTCCACGGGGGAATCCTCCCCATCCCCCCCCTCAGCGGCCTCCGGAGCGGGGTCGGGTGCCCCGTCGCCGGCCCTGTGGTCGCCCGCGTCCCCGCCGGGCGGCAGGTTGTCCGGGTGCTCGGGCTGTTCGGGCTGGTCCGGGTGGTGCATGGGGTCCTCTGAGGAAAGAATGCGATCCGGGACTGCCTACGCCAAACGCGGGCGTTGCGTTTGCCGAATCCCTGCGTAGCATGGGCAGTTCCCCGGACGCGCGCGTCGCGCGTCCCAGGTTCGCTCGATCGCGAGGTGGTATGGCGCGACCCGGAGTCCAGAGCGAGATCCAGCTCTACCTGCGTGAGATCAACGAGGAGAGGCTTCTCACTCCACAGGAGGAGAAGGAGCTGGGGTGGCGCATCATCAACGATGAGTGCCAGGCCTCCAAGGAGCGCATGATCAAGGCGAACCTCCGCCTGGTCATCTCGATCTCGAAGAACTACTCCCACCGGGGCCTGCCGCTCTCGGACCTGATCGAGGAAGGCAACATCGGCCTGATCAAGGCCGTCGAGGGCTTCGACCCCGCCCAGGGCGCCCGCTTCAGCACGTACGCCAGCTGGTGGATCAAGCAGGCCATCAAGCGCACCCTGATCAACGCGGTGCAGCCCATCCACATCCCGGCCTACATGGTCGAGCTGATCGCGCGCTGGAAGCAGACCACGCGCAAGCTCGAGGAGGAGCTCGGCCGCCAGCCCACGATGCAGGAGCTGGCGAAGGAGATGAAGCTCCCGCTCAAGAAGCTGCTGATCGTCAAGCGCGCCGTCAAGGCGTACCACGCGCCCAGCCAGGCCCCTGCGAAGGAGGACGGCGAGGGCGTGGACTTCGGCGACCTCTTCGAGGACACGCGCCACGAGGCGCCCGAGCACGACGTCGAGCGCCGCGAGGACTTCTCGGTGATCCTGAAGCTCCTGGACTCGATCGACGAGCGCGACGCGCGCGTGCTGCGCCTGCGCTTCGGCCTGGAGGGCAAGGAGCCCCTGACGCTGAAGCAGATCGGCGCCGAGGTCGGCCTGACCCGCGAGCGCGTCCGCCAGATCGAGGTCGAGGCGCTCAAGAAGCTGCAGCAGCAGCTGACCGACGACCGGCCGACGCGGTTCTTCCGCGAGAACCAGCCCACCGCCGCGGAGGGCGAGCGCCGCCGCCCGGGCCGCCGCCGCAAGGCCGCGCCCGGCGAGTGAACGTCACTTCGCGCGGACGGGGTTGTAGAACGGCATCTTGACGATCTTCGCCGCGGTCCGGCTCTTGCCCAGGTCGATCTCGAACTCCGTGCCCTCGGCCGAGAGCTCGGCGGGCACGTAGCCCATCGCGATCACCTTGTCGAGCGTGGGGCTCAGGCAGCCGCTGGTCACGTGGCCGACGTGCTCGCCGCCGCGGTGGATGCCCATGCCCTGGCGCGCCGCGCGGCGGCCTTCGACCTCGAAGCCGACCAGCTTGTGCTTCGGACCGGCCTTGGCGATCGCCTCCAGCGCGTCCTGGCCGATGAAGCGGCCCTCGCGGCTGTCGGCCGAGCCCTTGTCCAGCTTCACCGCGAACGAGAGGCCGGCGCTGATCGGGTCGATCTCCTCGGTGATCTCGTGGCCGTAGAGCGGCATCGACGCCTCGGTGCGCAGCGAATCGCGCGAGCCCAGGCCGCACGGGCGGACCGCCGCGGCGACGCCGTCCTTCTCGCGCAGCAGCATCGGCAGCACGAACTTGGCCACGGTGGAGCCCATGATCAGCTCGACGCCGTCCTCGCCGGTGTAGCCGGTGCGGCTGACGGTCAGCTTGGCCACCATCAGGCTCTTCTCGGCGAAGCGGTAGCGCTTCAGCGTCGGGATCTCGCGGCTCATCGTGCCGACCATCTCGATGACCTTGGGGCCCTGGATCGCGGCCATCGCGGTGGACTCCGTGACGTCCTCCATCGCGAAGGTCATGTTCTCCTTGGCCTTGATGGCGCCGAACCAGTCCAGGATCTTCAGGCGGTTCGAGGCGTTGACGACCATCATGTAGTCGTCCTCGTCGTAGCAGTAGACGAGCACGTCGTCGCGGACGCCGCCGCGCTCGTTGCACACCAGGCTGTAGCGCACCATGCCGCGCTCCATGCCCATGATCTGGCGGGTGCACACGCGGTCCAGGAACTTGCGCGCGTGGCGGCCGGTGAAGCGCAGGCGGCCCATGTGGCTGACGTCGAAGAACGCCGCGCCCGTCCGGCACGCGTGGTGCTCGTCGATGATCGAGCCGTACGACATGGGCATCTCCCAGCCGGCGAAGTCGACGAAGCGGGCGCCGCGGTCGGCGCTCCAGGGGTGGAACGGGGTGCGGAGGAGCGTCGCGGTGGTCATGGTGTGCCTTCCTGCGTGGTGACGGGCGTCGCCCGGGGCGGCCAAGGCCGCCGCGAGGGGATCGAGCCCCGGAAGGGTAGCCGAAGCGCGCGCGGCGCGGCTATTCTCGGAACTCCAGATGCCCGGTCCCAGTGCCACCACCCCACCGCGGGGCGCCGCCCCCCGACGGGGCGGGCGCCCGGGGCTGCCGCTCAGGACGGCGGTGCTGCTGGCGCTGCTGCTGGCCGTCGCCGTGCCCCGCGCGCTGGCGATCGACATCGAGGACGAGACCCTGGCCGACCGGCCCGTCTCGGCGGTGACGATCAAGGGCCTCAAGCTGGTCGACCAGCAGGAGATCCGCAACAACCTGCGCATCGCGGCCGGGCAGCCGTTCGACGCCAAGGTCGTGAAGCAGGACGTGGCAACGCTCTACCGCCTCGGCCGCTTCGAGGTCGTGAACGCGGACGCCACCCTGCTGCCCGACGGCTCGATCGAGGTCACCTACACGCTGAACGAGCAGGACATCGTCCAGGACATCCAGTTCGTCGGCAACAAGATCGCCAGCGACCAGGAGCTGCGCAAGGCGGTCCCGCTGCAGGTGGGCGCCCCGCGCGACGACTTCCTGATGGAGCAGTCGATCTACCGCATCAAGGAGCTGTACCGCGGCAAGGGCAACTACCTGGCCGAGGTCACCGTCGACGAGAGCCGCCTGTCCGAGGACGGCATCATCATCTTCCGCATCGTCGAGGGCCCGCGCGTCCGCATCAAGGAGATCGAGTTCGTCGGCAACCAGGCGTTCGACGCCGACCAGCTCTCGGCGCAGATCAAGACCAAGCCGTGGGTCTTCCTCTTCCGCAAGGGCGAGCTGGACGAGGACCTGCTGGTCGAGGACGTCGCGACCCTGGACAAGTTCTACAAGGACCGCGGCTACGTGGACGTGCGCGTCGACCGCCGCATCGAGCTGAGCCCCGAGCAGCGCGAGGCCAAGGTGGTCTTCGTCGTCTCGGAGGGCCGCCAGTACCGGCTGCGGAACATCGTCGTCGAGGCCGCCGGCGGCGGGCAGCTGGCGGTGATGACGCGCGAGCAGCTGGCGAACCTGGCCGTGATCCAGCGCGGCGACCCGCTGCAGCAGAACCTGATCCAGAAGTCGACCAAGGCGATCGAGCAGGCCTACCAGGTGATGGGCTTCATCGACGCGCGCGTGGCGGACACGTACGTGCGCGTCGGCGAGCAGCCCGAGGTCGACCTCCTGCTGCAGGTGCGCGAGGGCCAGTCGTGGACGACCGGCATCGTCAACATCCAGGGCAACTTCGTGACGCGCGACAAGGTCGTGCGCCGCCTGGTGCGCATGCAGCCGAACCGCCCGATCGACGGGCGCGAGATCGACAACACGAAGAAGCGCCTGGAGGGCTCGCAGCTCTTCCGCGACCCGCGCATCACGCCGCAGCCGCCGGACCCCTCGGACCCGACCGTCCGCGACGTGCTTGTCGAGGTCAAGGAGAAGCAGACCGGCTCGGTGAACTTCGGCGTCGGCGCCGGCACCGACAGCGGCTTCTTCGGCGAGGTGTCGGTCAAGCAGCAGAACTTCGACCTGTTCGACTGGCCGCAGACGCTGGACGAGTTCATCGGCGGCCGGTCGTTCCGCGGCGCGGGCCAGACGTTCAACCTGGCCATCCAGCCCGGCATCGAGGTCAGCAACTACAACGTCTCGATCGGCGACCCGCACCTGTTCGACACCGACTGGGGCGGCAACGCGGGCGTCAACTACCGCAACCGCTACTACGACCAGTGGGCCGAGCAGCGCATCAGCGCCCTGTTCGGCATCAGCACGCGCATCGGCGACTTCTGGCAGCTCTCGATCAACCCGCGCATGGAGCAGGTGTTCCTGTACGACTTCGACGCCAGCACGCCGACCGAGGTGTGGAAGCAGCGCGGGCCCAGCTACATCAGCGCGCTGTTCGCCGAGCTGAACCGCACCGAGGTCGACAACATGTCGCACCCGACCCGCGGCTCCATGCTGGAGCTGCAGGCGGGCTACCACGGCGCGTTCGGCGGCGAGTACCAGTACCCGCAGGTGAAGGTCAGCGCGACGCAGTTCTTCACCACCTACGAGGACTTCCTGGGCCGCAAGCAGGTGCTGCGCCTGCGCGGCGAGTGCGGGTACATCTTCGACACCGACACGCCGGTCTTCGAGCGCTGGTACCTGGGCGGGCGCACCCTGCGCGGCTTCGCGTTCCGCACGGTCAGCCCGAAGGCGACCAGCGTCATCGGCTCGAACCCGCCCGCCACGATCACCGACGAGGAGACCAACACGCCCGTCGGCGGCAACTTCCTGTTCTTCGCGGGCGCGCAGTACGAGATCCCCATCATCGGCGAGTTCCTCGCGGCGGTGGTCTTCGTCGACAGCGGCACCGTCAACGACAACGAGTGGCTGGGCCAGTACCGCGTGGGCGTGGGCGCCGGCCTGCGCGTCTTCATCCCGCAGTTCGGCCAGGCCCCGATCGCCCTCGACTTCGCCTACCCGGTGGTGAAGCAGCCGAACGACGAGGAGCAGGTCTTCAGCTTCACCATCGACCTGCCGTTCTGACGGCCCATCGGGCGGCCGCGCGGGGCGTACACTCCCCGCCATGACGATCCTCCGCCGCATGATTCCCGCGGTCGCCGCCGCCGTCGCGGTCGCCGCCGCCGCCACGGCCGCCGCGCAGGCGCCCGCCTTCCCCGTCGCCACCGTCGACCTCGCCCGCGTCTTCGACAAGGCGACCGAGCGCAGCGACTTCGACGTGCAGATGTCGATGCTGCAGAAGCAGATCCAGGACGAGCTGGCCGCGCGCCAGAAGGCGTTCAACGAGGACGCCAAGAAGCTGAAGGACATGGCCGACCCCACGCAGGCCGCCGAGCGCGCCGCGCTGGAGGACCGCCTGCGCCTGGACGAGATCCGCCTGCGCGAGTGGGTGCGCAGCAAGCAGATGGAGATCGACCGCGAGAAGGCGCTCGCCTTCCAGAAGATCTACCGCTCGCTGCGCGACGAGTGCGCGAAGCTGGCGCAGGACGAGGGCTACCAGCTGATCATGGTCAACGACAGCGTCCGCGAGATCCGCACGCGCCCTGCCAACGAGGACCAGCGGCCGCAGGAGGTGCAGGTCCAGGAGCAGATCGGCGACCGCAAGGTCCTCTTCGCGGCCAAGTCGGTGGACGTCACCGAGAAGCTGATCCTGCGAATGAACAACGCCCGCCAGTCCACGTCCCCCAAGCCGGCGACGCCCGCGGCCGCGCCCGCGCCCGCCGATGCCGCCAAGTGACCGCCCGAACACGGAGCCAACCATGAAGAAGTCCACGATCGTCCTCGGTGCCGCCGGCCTGCTCCTGTGCGCCGCCGTCGCGTTCCCCACCCGCCCCGCGAACGTCGCCTGCGTCGACCTGCAGAAGGTGCTGGGAGGCCTGACCGAGCAGAAGTCGATCGAGCAGCGCCTGAAGACGCTGGGCGAGACGCTGAACGCCGAGACGGAGAAGCTGAAGCGCGACCTGCAGGACCAGAACGCCGAGGTCGAGAACTACAAGGCCGGCACGCCCGCCTGGAACGACGCGGTCAAGAAGGTCGAGGCCGCCGCGAGCAACGTCGCCGCGCAGGAGCAGTACGTGCGCCTGAAGGGCGAATTCGAGCGCGCCGCCGCGGTGCGCATGGTGTTCGGCCACGTCCAGGAGGCGGTCGCGGCGGTCGCCAAGCAGATGAACGTCGACATGGTGTTCATCAGCGACGCGGGCTTCGGGCTGGAGCAGGGCAACCTGCAGTCGCTCAGCAGCCAGCTGACGGTGCGCCGCATGATCTACACCGCGCCTGAGTTCGACATCACCGAGGCCGTGATCGCGCAGGCCAACGCCGAGCAGGCGAAGCGCGGAGCGATGCCGGCGCCGGTGATCACGCCGTCCACCCTCCCCGGCGCGGGCGCTGCCCCCGCGGGCGCGAAGTGAGCGGCGCGGGCCACACCGCGGCCTCGGTCGCGGAGCTGGTGAAGGGCCGCCTGGAGGGACCGGCGACGCTGGCCGTCCGGGGGCTGAACAGCCTGGCGGACGCCGCGGCGGACCAGATGACGTTCATCGTCGATGCCGCCAACGCGAACCGCTGGGCGTCCTCGAAGGCCGGCGTCGCGGTGGTCACGAAGGGCGTCGAGGTCCCCGGCCACGACGCGTCGACGCGCGCGCTGATCGTCGTCGACAACGCCGACCTGGCGATGATCGCGGTGCTCGAGCTGTTCTGGACCGGCGACGAGCTGCCCGCGCCCGGCATCCACCCCTCCGCATCGATCGACCCGACGGCGACCGTCGGCCCCGGTGCGCGCATCGGCGCGGGCGTGGCCGTCGGCCCGCGCTGCCGGATCGGCGCGGACGTCTCGATCCACGGCAACGCGACGCTCTACGGCGACGTCACGGTCGGCGAAGGCACCCTGGTCCACGCCGGCGCGGTGGTGCGCGAGCGCAGCGTCATCGGCGCACGGTGCATCCTGGGCGCCGGCTGCGTGATCGGCGGCGACGGCTTCGGCTATCGCCCGTCGGCCGACAGGACGCGCGTGCTGCGCGTGCCGCACCTGGGGCACGTGGTGCTCGAGGACGAGGTCGAGATCGGCAGCGGCACCACCGTCGACCGCGGCAAGTTCGGCGCCACGCGCATCGGCGCGGGCAGCAAGATCGACAACCTCTGCCAGATCGGCCACAACGTGGTCATCGGGCGGATGTGCATGCTCAGCGGGCACTGCGGCATCGCCGGCAGCACGCAGCTGGGCGACGGCGTGATGATGGGCGGCGGGGCCGGGCTGGCGCCGCACCTGAAGATCGGCAGCGGCGCCCGGATCGCCGCCCGGGCCGCCGTCATGAACGACATCCCCGCCGGGGAGGCCTGGGGCGGGTATCCCGCGCAGGAGATGCGCGGCGCGTTGCGGGAGGAGGCGGCCCTCCGTAAACTTGCCGCCTCCGCCAAGCCGCTGCTCAAGCTGATCAAGGACGACTGACGTCCCTCGGCATGGGCCGCGCGCGGGGGCCGTCCCGTGACCTCCGCCCCCACCGCCCAACCCCGCAGCGCCGACCTGGCCGTGCCCCCGGGCGCGGTGCGCCAGCGCACGGTGGCAGCGCCCGCGGTGATCGCCGGCAAGGGCCTCATGCTGGGCCGCGAGGCGACGCTCACGATCCTGCCCGCGCCGCCCGACCACGGCATCGTCTTCGAGCGCGCGGACCTTGATCCGCCGGTGCTGATCCCCGCGCTGGTCTCCAACGTCATCCCGAACGCCCGCCGCACCACGCTGAAGGCGGGCACGACCACCATCGAGACGGTCGAGCACTGCCTCTCCGCGCTGCGCGGCCTGGGCATCGACAACGCGCTACTGCGCCTGCACGGCCCCGAGGTCCCGCTGGGCGACGGCGGCGCGCTGCCGTTCGTCGAGCCGCTGCGCGCCGCGGGCATCGCGGAACAGGACGCCCCGCGCCGCACCTTCAAGCTGCGCGAGCCGGTGCTGGTGGAGGAGGGCGACGCCTCGATCGCCGCCCTGCCCTGCGACAGCCCCGCGGGCATGAAGGTCCTGTACGACCTGGACTACGGCGCGAACGCGCTGCGCATCCCGCACCAGTCGTGGAGCTTCGACCCGGCGCGCGACGACTACGTGGCCGAGATCGCCCCCGCGCGCACGTTCAGCCTGAAGGAGGAGGCCGAGGCCCTCTGGCAGGCCGGCCTCTGCCGCCACCTGACCCCGCGCGACGTGCTGGTGATCGGCGACGACGGCCCCATCCAGAACTCGTTCCGATTCCCCAACGAGCCCGTGCGGCACAAGATCCTGGACGTGATCGGCGACCTCTCGCTGGTCGGCCCCGTGATCGAGTGCCAGGTGGTCGCGAACCGTTCCGGCCACGGCCTGAACCGGCAGCTGGGCATGCGCCTGCTGCGCATGATCCAGCGCGAGCGCCAGGCGCGGCTGCTGGTCGAGGGCCGCCAGATGGACGCCCGTGCCATCGGCCGCCTGATGCCGCACCGCTTCCCCATGCTGCTGGTGGACCGCGTGCTGGAGGTCCAGCCGGGCCGCCGCGCGGTGGGCGTGAAGAACGTCACGATCAACGAGCCCTTCTTCCAGGGCCACTACCCCGGCACGCCCATCATGCCGGGCGTGCTGATCGTCGAGGCGCTGGCGCAGATGGGCGGCCTGCTCCTGAGCCAGACGCTGGAGCACACCGGCAAGGTCGCGGTGCTGCTCTCGCTGGACAAGGTGAAGCTGCGCAAGGCGGTCACCCCGGGCGACCAGCTGGTCCTGGAGGTCGAGACGATGCGCGCCACCAGCCGCAGCGCCGCGGTCAAGGCGAAGGCCCTCGTGGGCGAGAAGCTGGCCGCCGAGGCCGAGATCCGCTTCATGATGGTGGACCAGGACTTCGAGTGAAACGAACGGCGCGCCCCGCGCCCGCGAGCGAGACATGAGCATCCACCCCACCGCGATCGTCGATCCCTCCGCACGCCTGGCCAAGGACGTGACGGTGGGGCCGTGGAGCGTGGTCGGACCCGAGGTCTCGATCGGCGAGGGGACCGTGCTGCACCCGCACGTCATCGTCGAGGCGCACACGCGCATCGGCCGCCAGAACCAGATCTTCCCGTTCGCCTACGTCGGCGGCACGCCGCAGGACCGCAAGTACTTCGGCGAGCGCACCACCTGCGAGATCGGCGACCGCAACCAGATCCGCGAGCACGTCACGATCCACCGCGGCACCGAGAACGGCGGCGGCGTCACGCGCGTCGGCAACGACAACCTGATCATGGGCACGGTGCACGTGGCCCACGACTGCATCATCGGCAACGGCTGCATCCTGGCGAACAACGTCATGCTGGCCGGCCACTCGGTCGTGCAGGACCACGCCAACCTGGGCGGCGGCGCGGGCATCCACCACTTCGTGGTGATCGGCACCTGCGCGTTCGTCGGGGCGATGGCGCGCGTCAGCATGGACGTGCCGCCCTTCATGCTGGTCGAAGGCAACCCCGCCGAGGTGCGCGGGCACAACCACATCGCGATGGCGCGCCGCGGCTTCACCGAGACCGACATCGAGGCGATGAAGGAGGCGTACAAGCGCCTCTTCCGCGACCGCGGCGGCAGCATGGCCGAGAAGATCAGCGGCCTGATGGCCAAATACCCCGGGGTCCGCTCGGTGGAGATCCTGGTCAATGCCGTGAATGCGCAGGCCCGCGGGGTCCACGGACGCTCCCTGGAGGCCCAGCGCGGGGACGACCGGCGCATGGGCATGGGCCGCCAGCAGTGAGCCCGGCGGCCCGCCCGGGGCCGCGTATGATCCCCCGCACATGACCTCTGCCCCTCGCCACGAGAAGGTCGACGAGATGATGGAGCGCGCCGAGGCAGCGCTCCGTCGCTCCCAGTGGTTCGAGGCCGAGCGCATCGCGATCAAGGCACTGGAACTTGCGCGCCGCGAGGAGGACTTCGCGGCGATGTCGCGGATCGTCCTTCCCCTGCAGGAGGCGCGCCGCCAGCGCATCCAGGCCGCGCTGACCGCCGCCAAGAAGAAGGTCCGCATCCTGGACGCCGACATCACCGAGGAGATGCCGCTCGCGCCGGGCGTGTACCTCATCCAGCCGCCGACCGTCGGCGCCGACGCGCGCCGCCTGCGGCTGGCCGCGCTGCGCCGCGAGATCCCCGTGGCGGTCATGTGCCGCGAGCCGAGGACGCAGCGCGGGCAGTGCCCCGTGGTGGCGATCGGCGGGATGACCGTGCGCGCGCGGATCGACGCCCCGAAGGAGTGGGACAAGCCCGACTTCGCGTGGTTCGTCCGCGCGATGGAGGACCTGGGCGACGCCGCGATGGAGATGCTGGACACCGGCATCGAGCTGGACCGGCAGATCGACTTCCTGCTCAACCTGCTGGACAGCGTGCCCGACCACGAGAAGCTGCACCAGCTGCTGGCCGCCAAGTGCGCCGAGGCCGCGAGGGGATTCGTGCGCAGCAGCCGACCCGCCGGCGACGTGCTCGACGAGGAGCTCGCGGGCGTGGACGAGGGCGAGCTCGAGGCCGAGCTCGGCGGCAGCCGCCGCAAGAAAGAGGAAGACGAGGAGTGACGCCCTGCGGCGACCGGCGCCCCATGCGCCGGTCCGCGCTCAGCGCCAGTCCAGGCCTTCGAACAGCGGGTTGAGGTTCTCGCAGCCGTCGTCGGTGACGACGACCATGTCCTCGACGCGGCAGCCGCCGTGGGCGCGCCCGTACAGGCCGGGCTCCACCGTCAGCGCATCGCCGCGGACGAGCGCGGGTCCCTTGAAGTCCAGGAGCGGCGGCTCGTGCACGTCCAGGCCGATGCCGTGGCCCGTGCCGTGCGTCATGCCGGTCCACGTCTCGGGCGCATCGGCGGGCGGCATGCCGCTGGCGTAGCCGCGCGCATGGATCACGCCCAGCGTCGCGCGGTGGACGTCCTCGCCGGTGGCGCCGGCGCGCACGGCGGCGATCGCCGCGCGCTTGGCCTCGACCACCGCCGCGTGCATGGTCCGTGCCTCGGGGTGCGGCTCGCCGTTCACCACGGTGCGCGTGCAGTCGCCGTTGTAGAGCGTCTTCATGCAGCGCGGGAAGATGTCGACGATCACCAGCTGCTGCGTGCGCAGGTCGCCGTGGCCGTGCTCGTGGCAGTCCGCGCCCTGCGCGCCGCAGGCGACGATCGCCGGCGCGTTCTGGAAGCCCAGCCGCAGCAGGTGCACGTCGATCATGAAGCGCAGCCGCTCGGCCGAGAGCCGCTCGCCCTCGTGGAACAGCACGCCGTTGCGGTCGGGGACGGCGCGGGCGACGGTCTCGCAGGCCATGCGCATGGCGTCCTCGGTAGCCTGCTGCGCGGCACGGAGCCAGGCCACCTCCTGCGAGTCCTTGGCACGGCGGGCCGTGACGCCCATCAGCGCGTCGTACTCCAGCGCGATGCCGGCCTGCCGCAGGTGGTCGGCGTAGATCAGGGGCAGCGTGCGGTCGGACGTGACCTTCGCGACCCCCTGCCGGCGCAGGCACTCGGCCACGGCCTGCGCGGTGGCGGTCTCGCGGTCGCCGCTCAGGCCGCCGTGCGGTTCGAAGTCGCGCGGGCAGGACACGGCGTCCGCACGCGCGTGCTGGCGGGCGCGGCCCATCTCGATGTCGCGGCAGATGAACACGCGGTGCGGCTTCGCGCCCTCGCGCAGGAAGTCGATGCACGCCGCCGGGTCGCCCACGTTGAAGCGGACGGCGTGGAACAGCGTCTTGTTCGTCGCGGGGATGCCGGCGATCAGGCGGGCGTGGCTCATGCGGGCAGGATAGGCCCGCCCACGGTCACCGCGTGAGCGCGCGGTACTGGATCCGGCGCGGCGCGGCGTCGGCGGCCAGGCCGAGCCGGCGATGGCGGTCCGCCTCGTACGCGGAATAGTTCCCGTTGAAGAAGAAGACCTTGCTGTCGCCCTCGAACGCCAGGATGTGCGTAGCAACGCGGTCCAGGAACCAGCGATCGTGGCTGATCACGACGCAGCAGCCGACGAAGTTCTCCATACCCTCCTCGAGGGCGCGCATGGTGTTGACGTCCAGGTCGTTGGTCGGCTCGTCCAGCAGGATGACGTTGGCGCCTTCCTTCAGCATGCGGGCCAGGTGCACGCGGTTTCGCTCGCCGCCCGAGAGGTTGCCGACGATCTTCGACTGGTCGGTGCCCGTGAATCCGAAGCGCGCGACGTACGCGCGGCTGTTGACCTCGACGCCGCCCAGGATGATCTTCTCGTCGCCGCCCGAGATCGCCTCCCACAGGTTCTTGTCGTTGGGGAGCGTCTCGCGGCTCTGCTCGACGTAGGCCAGCTTGACGGTCTCGCCGACGCGCAGGTCGCCCGAATCGGGCTTGTCCGAGCCGGTGATCATGCGGAACAGCGTCGTCTTTCCGGCGCCGTTCGGGCCGATGATGCCCACGATCGCGCCCGGCGGGATCGCGAAGCTGACGTCGTCCAGCAGCAGCTTGTCGCCGAACGCCTTGCTGACGCCCTTCGCCTCGACGACCAGCGAGCCGAGCCGCGGGCCCGGCGGGATGAAGATCTCGACCTCGGCGGCCTTCTCCTTCTGGTTCTGGCTGGCGAGCTGCTCGTAGCGCTCGACGCGGGCCTTGTTCTTCGCCATGCGGCCCTGCGGGTTCTTGTTGATCCACTCCAGCTCGCGGGCCAGCGCCTTCTGGCGGTTCGAGGCCTGCTTCTCCTCGATCTCCAGGCGCGCCTTCTTCTGCTCCAGCCAGCCGGTGTAGTTGCCCTTGTAGGCGATGCCCTCGCCGCGGTCCAGCTCCAGGATCCAGCCCGCGACGTTGTCCAGGAAGTAGCGGTCGTGGGTCACGGCGATGATGGTGCCCTCGAAGCGCTGCAGGTGCTGCTCGAGCCACGTGACGCTCTCGGCGTCCAGGTGGTTGGTCGGCTCGTCCAGGAGCAGGACGTCGGGCTTGGTCAGCAGCAGCCGGCACAGCGCCACGCGGCGGCGCTCGCCGCCCGAGAGGGTGTTCACGGCCTGGTCCGGCGGCGGGCAGCGGAGCGCCTCCATCGCCATCTCCAGCTGGCTGTCGATGGTCCACGCGTCCAGGCGGTCCAGCTTCTCCTGCACCTCGGCCTGCTTGTTGATCAGCTTGTCCATCTGCTCCGGCGTCATGTCCTCGCCGAACTTCGCGTTGATCTCGTCGTATTCCTTCAGCAGCGCGAAGGTCGCCTTGGCGCCGTCGCGCACGACCTCGATCACCGTGCGCGTGTCGTCGATGAGCGGCTCCTGCTCCAGGTAGCCGACCGTGTAGCCGCCGGCAGCCGTGATCTTGCCGTCGTAGTTCTTGTCGACGCCCGCGATGATCCGCAGCAGCGTGCTCTTGCCGCTGCCGTTCAGGCCCAGCACGCCGATCTTGGCGCCGTAGTAGTACGAGATCGAGATGTCCTTCAGGATCTGCTTGCGGTCGATCTCCTTCGACACGTTCAGCATCGAATAGATGATCTGGGTCTCGTTCTTGGGGCCGGACTTGCTGGGGGCTGCCATGGGTGGTCCTCGGGGAAACGCTGCGGGAAGGGGAAATGGTAGCCCGGACGGGCACCTATCCTTGCATGCGGATGCCCCGCTTCCTGGACTGGATCCGCGCGAACACCAGCCGGCCCGTGCGCCGGGCGGTGGTGGGCGTCGCGGGCGGAAGCGTCGTGCTGGCGGGCGTGGCGATGCTGGTGCTGCCGGGCCCGGGCGTCGCGGCGATCCTGCTGGGAATCGGCATCCTGGCGCTGGAATTCGAGATCGCGCGCGAGTGGGTGGTGGCGCTGCGCGCGCGCGTGGAACGCGGCGCGGCGCGTGCGCGCGTCCCGCGGTGCGTGCTGTGGATCCTGCCGGTGGCGGGCATCGGGCTGACCGTGGCGATGGGCGTGCTGCCCGCGATGTACGCCGTCGTGCACGGCGGCGGAACCTGGGAGGTCGTGCGCAAGCCGGCGTTCGGGTGGGAGTGGTCCTGGGCCACGTACGACGGCCTGCGCGCCGCGGCGCCGGCGGACCCCGAGGCCGCCGGCATCCTGGCGCGCTGCGCTCAGCGGCCCGCGCCCGGGACCTGACCGAGCAGGTGCCGGAGCAGGAACTCGCGCCGACGGCGGGACCCGTACGGCGTCTCCGCCGCGCCATGGCCCGTGCCCGCGACGACGACCAGCTCGAAGTCCTTGCCGGCGCGCTCGAGCGACGCGGCCACCTGCATGGTGCTTGCGGGGTCGACGTTGTCGTCCAGCTCGCCCACCACCAGCATCAATCGCCCCTGCAGCTTGGCGGCGTCGACCACGTTTGAGCTGCGCGCGTAGCTCTCGTCGACGGGCCAGCCCATCCACAGCTCGTTCCACCAGATCTTGTCCATGCGGTTGTCGTGGCAGCCGCAGTCGGCCACGCCCACCTTGTAGACGTCGGGGAAGTCGAGCAGCGCGCGCATCGCGTTCTGGCCGCCGGCGCTGCCGCCGTAGATGCCGACGCGCGCCAGGTCCATCCACGGGCGCGTGGCGGCCGCCGCGCGCAGCCAGGCCACGTGGTCGGGCAGGCCGGCGTCCTTCAGGTTCTTCCAGCAGGTGTCGTGGAACCTCTTGCCGCGCCAGTTGGTGCCCATGCCGTCCATCTGCACGACCACGCATCCGTCGCGCGTGAACTGCCGCTGGCCGTGCCACGCGGACCACTCCTTGGGCACGAAGAAGTCCTGCGGTCCGGCGTAGATCTGCTCGACGGCGGGGCGCGGCGCGGGGTCGGCCGCGGTGCCGCACGGGCGCCAGACCACGCCCCAGACGTCGGTGGCGCCGTCGCGGCCCTTGGCGACGACGCGCTCCGGCGGCGTCCAGCCGGCGGCGACCATCGCGGCGGCGTCCGCGCGGCCCAGTTCGCGCACCAACGCGCCGTCCGACGCGCGGCGCAGTTCGTGCACCGGCGGGAGGTCGACGCGCGACCAGGTGTCCACGTAGTGCGCGCCGTCCGGCGACCACTCCAGGCGGTGCGTGCCGTCGCCCTGCGTCAGCCGCACGGGTGCACCGCCGTCGATCGGCACGCGGACGACGTGCACGTGGTACGGGTCCTGCGCGGGGTCGATGCCCATCACGCGCAGCCGCAGCGTGCGCGCGGCGGGGTCGACCTGCTCGACCTCGCGCACCATCCACGGGCCGTGGGTCACGGGGGAAACCGCGCCGGTCGCCACGTCCACGCGATGGACGTGGTTCCAGCCGTCGCGCTCGCTCATCCACAGCAGTTCGCGGTCGGAGAGCCAGTGCATCCAGCCCTTGTGGGCGTAGTCGACGAACGTCGGCGATTCCTCGGCGACCACGCTGCGCACCGTGCCGGTCGCGGCGTCGACCGCGCAGAGCCGCAGCACCTGGTGACCGCGCTGGTTGAAGCGGAAGAAGAAGGTGCGACCGTCCGTGGACCAGCGGCACTCGTCGATCGACCACGGGTTGGCGAAGAGCGCGCGGTCCAGCGGGCGCTCGGCGCCGTCGGCGGCGAAGAGCCGCGGCCAGCGCTGCTCGATGCGGTCGCCTGGCTTCAGGTAGTCGATGACGCGAACCTTGGGCTGGACCTGGTCCTTCGGCGCGCTCTCGATGAGCGTGACGGGGTGCTTCTGCGCAGGCACGACGTCCCACACCACGACGTGCGCGCGGTCGGGCGACCAGAGCGGCGGACCGTCGAACGCGCGCGCGGCGGCGGGAAGCGCGGGCTCGGGCG
>JBEIFT010000029.1:0-17213 GCA_040382255.1 Phycisphaeraceae bacterium | reverse complement strand
GCCGGCCGGCGCACCGCGCCCCGACGCGAAGGTCGTCCTGACGCAGGAGGGCCGCTTCACGCTCAGCGCGCAGGCCATCGACATCGCCAAGCTGCTCGAGCTGATCTCGATCAAGGCGCGGCAGAACATCGTCGCCAGCGACAAGGTCAAGGGCTACGTCACCGTCAACCTGTTCGACGTGCCGCTCGAGGACGCGCTCGACGCGATCCTGAACGTCAACGGCCTGGCGTGGCGCCGGCAGGGCGACTTCATCTACGTGCTCACCAAGGCCGAGGTCGACGCGCAGCGCGTGCGCGAGCAGCGCATCTTCACGCTGCAGTTCCTCTCGGCGGACGACGCGATCGCGTTCGTCAAGCCCGTCCTGACCGACGGCGGCAGCGCCGTGGCGCTGGGCAAGGTGGAGCAGGGGTACCTGCCCACGCTGGAGAACGGCGGCGCCGACGGCTACGCGTTCGCCGCCAAGGTGATGGTGAGCGACTACCCCGACGTCATCGAGCGCGTCGCCAAGATGGTCGCCGAGCTGGACACGCCGCCGAAGCAGGTGCGCGTCGAGGCGACGATCCTGACCGCCGACCTGACCGACGACACGGCCTTCGGCCTGGACATCAGCGTCGTCGGGAACATCAACTTCAGCGACGTGACGTCGCCGCTCGCGGCGTTCGACGACGTCTTCAGCGGTGCCGTGAAGCCGAACACGCCGGCGACCGCCGACACGGCCTCGCTCTACCCGACCGCCAGCGGCCAGCCCTCGCCGACCGCGCAGATCGGCGTCGTCACGAACGACGTCGCCGTCTTCCTGCGCATGCTGGACCAGGTCGTCGACACCAACGTGCTCGCGCGCCCGTCGGTCACCGCGCTGAACCGCCAGCGCGCCCAGGTGCTGGTCGGCGAGCGCATCGCGTACCTCTCGACCACCCAGACGCAGACGTCCACCACCCAGGAGGTGAAGTACCTGGACGTCGGCGTGAAGCTGGTGTTCCGGCCGTTCGTGTCGCCGGACGGCATGGTGCGCCTGGAGCTCTCGCCGCAGGTCAGCACCGCGCGCATCAAGAACATCGACGCCGGCACGACCGCCGGCGCCAAGGCCACCGTGCCCGACGAGATCTCGCAGGAGCTGCGCACCAACGTACGCGTGAAGAGCGGCCAGACCATCGTGCTGGGCGGCCTGTTCCGCGAGCAGTCGGTCACCACCAACCGCCAGATCCCCGGCCTGGGCGACCTGCTGCCCGGCGCGTTCAGCGGCGCCAGCTCGGCGGTCATCAAGCAGGAGATCATCTTCCTGATCACGCCGACCGTGATCGAGGACGCGCAGGACTACCAGCAGGGCGAGAAGGCGCTGCAGGTGGCCGAGGCCGCCCGCGTCGGATCGCGCGCCGGCCTGCTGCCGTTCTCGCAGACGCACCTTGCCGGCGCGTACCAGGTGCAGGCCATGGAGGCGTGGAAGGCGGGCGACCGCTCGACCGCGCTGTACTACGTGGACCACGCGCTGCGCCTGCAGCCCGCGTCGCCCTCGATGATCGAGCTGCGCGAGGCGATCCGCACCGACCGCAAGGACCTGCACTCGACCGAGTTCGACGCGATGACGCTGCTCTCGCCCGCCGTGGCCGGCCAGAAGGGCTGGGTGCCGCCGCCCACCGAGGCCGACCGCGCGAAGGACATCCCGCCCGTGGTGGACAACGATTTCCGCCCCGGCGACCCGCTGCCGCTCCCCGACATCGAGGCCCCCTCGATGCCCGGCGAGCGCAACTTCCGCCGCGACGCGGCGCCCCCGGCGCCCGCACAGCCCGCCCCCGCCACGAAGGAGCCGAAGCCATGATGCCGCGCACCCTCGTCCTCCCCGCACTCGCCCTGGCCGCCTGCGTCGCGGCGTTGCCCGCCTGTACCGGCCCGGTGCGCTCGCAGCAGGTCCGCAACGAGGCCCGCGACCGCTACGACCGCGCGTCGGCGCAGGTCGCGTACGACCAGGCACGCCAGGCGTTCCAGTCCGGGCAGTTCGAGCAGGCGCTCGGCAACATCGACAAGGCGATCGCGCGCTTCCCGAAGGAGTCGTCGTACTTCCTGCTGCGCGGACGCATCCTGCACGAGATGGCGCGCGTCGACCAGGCGCGGGACGCCTTCGCGAAGGCCGCCGAGCTGGACCCGAAGAAGCCCGAGCCGCACTACTTCCTGGGCGTGATCCACCAGCGCTGGCGCGAGAACGACCAGGCGCTCACCGAGTACGCCGCCGCCGCGAAGCTGGACCCGACCAAGCTGCACTACGTGGCCGCGGAGATCGAGATGCTGACGATCATGGGCAAGCACGACGATGCCGAGCAGCGGCTGGCGTCGGTGAAGCAGCGCTTCGAGTTCAGCCCGGTGATCGACCGCCTGCACGCCGACGTGGCGAAGGTGAAGGGAGACCACGCGGCCTGCGCGGCCATGCTCGAGCGTGCCGCGATGCGCGAGACGAACTCGCCGGACGTGATCGAGGAACTGGCCTACGCCCGGTACACCAAGGGCGACTGGCAGGGCTCGCTGGCGGCGCTGGACGACCCGGCGCTGGCCAAGGTGCGCGTGCGCCCCGACCTGGTGCGCCTGCGCGCCCGCGACCTGCTGCTGCTGGGCCGCAACGCCGAGGCGCGCGATGCGCTGCTGGCGCTGCGCGGCGAGGGCGACGGCAAGGGCCGCAACACGCTGCTGCTGGGCCACGCGGCCTGGCGCCTGAACGACTGGGGCCGCCTGCGCGAGTGCGGCGAGACGCTGATCCGCCTGCACCCGGAACTGGCCGAGGGCTACATGTTCATCGGCGCCGCGGCGAACGCCTCGGGCGACGGCGAGCAGGCGATCGCGATGTTCGAGCAGGCCGTGTCGCGCGATCCCGAGCGCGACATCACCCGCAAGCTCCTGCAGCAGGTGACGGCCAACGCGCGGCGGCTGCCCAACGGCGTGGCGGGGACCGCCTCGGCCGGCGCGGTCCGCAGCGAGGCCCCGTGAGCCGACGCGGCGGGTGGCTGCGCGGCGGTTCGCGCGTGCGCCGCTGGGTGGCGCGCGCGGTGCTCGCTGGCACGGTCGGCGCGGCGCTCGCCGGGGGCATCGTCGCGTACGGGTGGTTCGTCGATCCCGCATTCCTGGTCATCCCGCTGCAGCGCGTCGCCTGCTGGCGCCTGGGCATCGGCCGCACGTCGGTGGACGCCGGCGGCGTGCGCTGGCCGTACCTGGATGCCGGCCCGCGCGACGGCCCGCCGATGGTCTTCCTGCACGGCTTCGGCACCAGCAAGGAAGCCATGATGGTGCTGGTCGGCCACTTCGCGGGGCGGGGCTGGCGCTGCGTCGCGCCCGACATGCCCGGGTTCGGCGAGCACGCGTGCCATGACGGGGCGCGCATGGACGGCGCGTTCTATGCCGCGGCGGTCGGTGAATTCATGGATGCGCTCGGCATCGCGCACGCAACGGTCGTTGGCACGTCGATGGGCGGCGCCGTCGCGGCCGAGCTGGCGATCGACGATCCGCGCCGCGTGGACGCGCTGGTGCTGCTCTCCCCGGCGGGCGTCGAGCCGCCCGTGCGCAACGCGTTCATGCAGCGCGTCGACTCCGGCGAGAACCCGCTCGACATCGCCGATGAACGCGCCTTCGACGACGTGATGCGCACCGTGTTCCTGCGGCCGCCCCCGGTGCCGCAGCCGTTCCGCCGCTGGTTCGTCGCCGAGGCGGTGCGCCGGCGCCCGTGCACGCTGGCGATCGTGGACGCCGTGAAGCCGTTCCTGCAGGACGGGCTGCGCGGGCGCATGGGCGCGATCGCGGCACCGACGATGGTGCTCTACGGGTCCGCCGACGCGGTGACCGACCCCTCGATGCGGCAGGTGTTCGCCGCCGAGATCCCGTCGTGCCGCGCCGTCGTCGTGCCCGATGCCGGGCACGTCGCGTTCAGCGACAACTGGCCCGGGGTACGGGACGCGACGGAGTCGTTCCTGGGATCGCTGCGTCCCGCCGCCGCTCAGCGGTAGACGTCGGGCTGCTGGCCCGTCGGCGTCCCGCCGATGCGGCGCACCGGGGCCCGCGAGCCGGATTCGGTGGCCGGCGGGGTGGATTCGGTGCGCGTGGCCGCGGGGGCCGTCGCCGCGGCCGCGTTGCCGGAGTTGGCAGCGATGACGCGGTCCAGGCGCGAGACCAGCGCCGACTGCCCGACCGGCGGCTTGACCTTGCCGTCCAGGATGTCCCAGGCCGTGACGCCCTCGCCGTAGGTCTCGGTGTTGAGCTTCTCGTCGATGCCGAACCCGGCGCCGCCGAGCGCGGCCGACGCGAAGCAGCCCGCCGACACGACGTAGGCATGGACGCGGTCGCCGGCCGAGACCTCCTTGGTGGTGCCCGACGCGTCGCCGAACGACCCGCTGGCGCGCGCGACGAAGTAGCGGCCCTTGGCGACGAAGGCGTCGACCG
Source organism: Phycisphaeraceae bacterium (assembly GCA_040382255.1). Taxonomy (GTDB): domain Bacteria; phylum Planctomycetota; class Phycisphaerae; order Phycisphaerales; family SM1A02; genus UBA966. The sequence goes on along the minus strand of JBEIFT010000029.1, from coordinate 12,797 downwards.
CCTCGTCGGTCTCGAACACCAGGACGACGCTGCGGCCCTCGCCGCCGATCGTCAGACCCAGGCTCATGCTGGTGAGCGTGATGGCGCAGGGCGCCGACCAGCCGGTCGAGGTGCGGCGCATCAGCACGCCCGAGCCGCCCTGACCGGAGATGACGAGGCCCCACTGCGAACCGTCGACGATCGCGACGCCGTGCGCGTCGCGGAAGATCTCGGGGTCGACCGGCTTGCCCGAACCCTGCACCTCGGAAAGGGTGCCGATGCTCTGGGTGATGCGGTCCGGCATCGTCGCGTTGCAGCCGGCGAGGGCGGCGAAGGCGGCGGCGGCCAGTGCGGGTGCGAGCAGGTTCGTGCGGCGCGGTTCCGTGCGCATTGGGGGCGTCCTTTCGGGCGCGCGCGGCGTGCGCGGCGTCCGGCCCCTCAATCGGCAGGAATTGCCGGGGTCCGTGAATCTCGGGGTGGGGGATGCCGGCGGGGCCGGTCCCCGGTCACTTCTTCTTGCCGCCCAGGGCGTCGCCGAGCCCCTTGAACGCTTCGCCGACGGCCTTGCCGGCCTCGCCCACGGCCTGGCTCGCGCCCTGGAGGGCGGTCCCGGCCGCCGTGGCCGAGTCCATCACGTTTTTGCTGATCGCGGCGGGCAGCTTCCCGCCTGCCTGCTGGACCACGGCGGCCATCGTCGCCTCGAAGACCTTGGACGTGACCTGCTCGGCCAGTCCCTCGCCCGACGCATTCGTGCGGATGTCGTTGATCTCCAGCCGGTCCAGCGTGACGGCGACCGGGATCGCGTCGCCCACCAGGCCGGTGGACTCGGACGCGTGCACCGCGACGCGCTCCAGCAGCAGCTTGCGAATCAGCAGCGAGACCTGGGGGCCGGCCGACTTGGGCGCTGGCTTCGCGGCCGCGGCGTCCTCGCCGGACTTCAGGCCGTCGATGATGGCCGAGACGTTGTTGGTCGTGCCCTTCTGCTCGAACCAGACGCCGACGTCGCGTACGCCGACCAGGTCGACGACCACCGCGCTTGCCGTCGACTCCGACGAGAGCTTGACCGTCGCCTCGCCGGCCTTGAGCGCCAGCGGCGACCTGAAGCCGGTGGGGTTCGAGACCTCGAGCCCGCGCACCGTTGCGCGGCCGTCGAAGAAGTCGAGCTCGACCGCCTCGACCGCGACCGGCACGCCGAGCGCCCGGCCCGCGGCGGCGCGGACGACCGCGGTGGCGATCGCGTTGCGCGCCAGGTACAGGACCACCACCAGGACGACGAAGAGGGCGGCGAGGCCGGCCAGCACCTTGAGGAGCGTCTTCATGCTCGCGAGGCTAGCGATCGCCCGTGTCCGGCGTCAACGGGGAAACCGTCGGGTGCAGGGGCTTCCGCGGGCCGGTCGCGCCCGCCCGGCCCGCGCTCACCCGGCCTTCGCCCGCGGGGTGAACGGCGCGCAGATGGTCGCGCCCGGCATGATGGCGTGCCGGATCGCCGCCACCAGCGCACGCGCGTCCACGGGCTTGCACAGGTAGTCGGTGCAGCCGGCCTCCATGCAGCGCTCCCGGTCGCCGGGCATCGCGTGCGCGGTCAGGGCGATGATCGGCGCGCGCTCGCCGCCGGCCACCAGGCGGCGGACCGCTTCGTAGCCGTCCATGACCGGCATCTGCATGTCCATCAGGACGACGTCGTGCCCGTCGATGCGCGTGGTCCGCGACATGCGCTCGACCGCCTGCGCGCCGTTCTCGACGACCGTGACGGACGCGCCCGCGCGCTCCAGGTGGAAGCGGATCAGGCGCTGGTTGTCGGGGCCGTCCTCGGCCAGCAGGATGCGCACCCCCGAGAGCGGCTGGCGCGATGCGGCGGGCAGCGGGCCGTCGTCGTGGCCGCCGGCGGCCTGGGCGTCGCCCAGCCGCGCGGTGCGCGCGCCGGAGAGGTCGCCCGCGTCCACCGTGAACGCGAACGTGCTGCCCATGCCCGGCGTGCTTCGCACGTCGATCCGGCCGCCCAGGATGTCGACGCAGCGCCGCGTGATCGCCAGGCCCAGGCCCGTGCCGCCGAAGCGTCGGGTGGTCGACGAGTCCGCCTGCACGAAGGGCCGGTAGAGCCGCGAGAGCTGCTCGGGCGACATGCCGATGCCGGTGTCGGCGATCTCGAAGGCGAGCTCGGAACCGGCACCGGCGGGGCGGCGCACCGTCATCGTGACGGCGCCGTGCTCGGTGAACTTCAGCGCGTTGCCCAGCAGGTTGATCAGCACCTGGCGCAGCCGCGTCGGGTCGGTCGAGATCTCCTCGGGAACGTCGCCGTCCAGCATCAGCCGGAGCGCGATGCCCTTCTGCCGCGCGCGGTCGTCCATCATGCGCAGGGCGTCATGGACGATGTCGAGCGTGCGCACGCGCTGGCGGTCGACCTTCATCTGCCCGGCCTCGATCTTCGAGAGGTCCAGGATGTCGTTGATGATCGCCAGCAGGTGCCGCGCGTTGCGGCGGATCGCGTCGACGGACTCGTCGCGGCTGGGTGCGTTCGGGTTGCCGTCGTCGTGGTCCGCAAGCAGGTCCACGTAGCCGAGGATCGCCGTCATCGGCGTGCGGATCTCGTGGCTCATGTTGGCCAGGAACTCGGACTTGGAGCGGTTTGCGGCATCGGCGTCGTTGCGGGCCGACAGCAGTGCGATGCGCGCGCGGCGCTGCGAGCGTGCCTGCCACCACAGCACGCCGCTCAGGCCGGCGAGCGCGGCGATCGTGCCGGACGTGGCCATCGCCATCAGCGTGGCGCGGCGCGCCTCGGCGGCGATCATCGACGCGGGAGCGAGCCCCACCACCCCGACCGAGCCGCCCTGCACGGTCCGCACGCCGCGCACGGGGAACGCGGCGGCGACATGCTCGCCGATCGAGACGAACGCCGAGTCGGCCTCGCCGCTGCGGAACGGGCCGACGAGCGCCGCCAGCGACTCGCGGCGCGTGGGGGTGCCGACGCGGCCGCGCTGGATTTCCTCGTCGAAGACGCGGCCGTCCTCGCCCACCAGCAGGATGCGCGCCTCCGGCAGCTCGGGCGCGCGCAGGAGCGACGCCAGCCGCTCGAACCGCATGCGCGTGGACACGGCGCCCAGGCGCTCGTGCGTCGCGGGATCGACGACCGGCACGCTGCACGCCACCGAGAGGCCGACCGAGTCCCACAGCGCGCGCGTGAAGTCGCAGTCGCCCTGGAACTCGAGCACCGGCCCCGACGCGTCGCCCCGGATGCAGTCGCGCACCACGGGCCTGCCCGAGAGGTCCTGCCCGACCAGGCTGGCGACGCGCGCGGCGTCGAATGCCTGGCCGGCTGCGTCGACCGTGTTCAGCGCGAGCACGCGCCCGTCGCGGTCGACCAGCGCGACGACGTCGACCTCGGTCGCGCGACGGATCTCCTGGTTCGCGATGCGTCCGAGCGCCGCGGCGTCGCGGTGGCGGAACGCGTCGACCACCGCGGCGTCCGCGGCGATCAATGCCGTCCGCTGCGTGGCGGGCAGCACGGCCTGGGACACCCGGTCGCGCGCCGATCCGGCGACGGCTCTCAAGGCGCGCGCGGCCTCCGGGGCCTGGTGCGGGTCGGCCGCATGCGACGCGCCCGCGGCGGGGGAGCCCGCGATGCGGAGATCGCCCACGACGAACGCCGCGCCCGCGCACACGGCCACGACGACCGTCGCCGCCAGCGCGATCGCGCGGGCCCGTCCTTCGAATGCCTTTGCAAGCGTCGACGCCACGTCACACCTCCGTCGGCGTTCATCGCCGCGCCCTTCCCGGGCGACATCCCCCAACGGCAGATCAGGTTGGAACGTGGCCCGGTCAGGTCTCCGGACAACCATCGGTACGGCGGGGCCCCGAGTCAAGCGCCGCCCCCGATTACGCGCGTGTTCAAGCAGGTTTCCGGCCAGTGCTGCCGCGCGCCGTCCGGGAAGTCCGCCGTTCCGCACGCGCCGACGTGGCGCGGCCGCGGCCCAGGGGTAGATTTCCCGCGATGCACCGCCTGCGCTCCGTCGCCCTCGCCGTCCTTCTCCTGCCCGGTCTCATGACGGGCTGCGCGGCGCCCCCGCAGGGCGGTGCGCGCCCGGCGCCGGCCGCGAACCTGGCCAAGCCCACCGGTCCCGACAAGGCCTTCAAGTGGCGGCGCCTGGCGTGGCTGGACGAGAACGGCCAGGTCACCAACGAGCAGATCGAGCGCGCCCGCGCCGAGCGCGACGCGAACATCGCCTGGGCGATGGGGCAGGGCGGTCCCGAGGGATCCGTCGCCGCCGCCGAGACGTGGCAGGAGCACGGCCCCACCAACGTCGGCGGCCGCACGCGTTCGCTGGTGATCGACCCGACCAACACGCAGCGCATGTGGGCCGGCAGCGTCGGCGGCGGCGTGTGGCGCTCCACCGACGGCGGGCGCAGCTGGACCGCGCTGTGGGAGCGGCAGGCGACGCTCCCGGTGGGCGCGCTGGCGCTGGACCCGACGAATGCCAACATCATCTACGCCGGCACCGGCGAGGGCCAGTTCAACGGCGACGCGCTGGGCGGCGACGGCATCTTCAAGTCGACGGACGGCGGCAACACCTGGGCGCAGCTGCCCGCGACCGACGGCTGGGACACCGTGAACCGCATCGCGGTGTGCCCCTCGAACCCGCAGCTGATCCTGGCCTCGAAGCGCTACGGCGGCATCATGCGCTCGACGGACGGCGGCGCCACGTGGGCGAACGCGCGCTGGGGCCAGGGGTCCTTCGACGTGCGCTGGCACCCGACCAACCCGAACCTCGCCGTTGCGCACCTGATGGACTACACGTCCGACTGGTGCCACCGCGCGATCTACACGACGGACGGCGGCGCGACGTGGAACAACGCGGGCGGCCTGGCCGAGGTGCTCGGCTTCGGCAACCGCCTTGCGGTGTGCTACGCGCCGAGCAACCCGAGCATCGTGTACGCCGTGTGCGCGGCCGACGGCGGGAAGATCTGGAAGAGCACCGACGGTGGGCAGAACTACGCGGTCGTGACCACCTCCGGCGCGTGCGGCTGCAGCTGGTATGCGTGCCCGCTGTGGGTGCACCCGACGAACCCGAACTTCGTGATGACGGGCGGGTACCACGTCTATGCGTCGACCGACGGCGGCGTGACGCTGTCGCAGGTCTCGAACGGCTACATCCTCACGGAGCAGGTCCACCCCGACATCCACGGCATCTGGTCGGATCCCGGCTTCAACGGGACGACCAACCGCCGCGTGTACGTCACCTGCGACGGCGGGTGCTTCGTGACCGACAACATCGAGACCGCCAGCACGTCCGCGGGCTGGGTGCAGCTGAACCGCTCGTACCGCACGTCGCAGTTCTACGGCGCGGCGGGCGTGGAGCTGCCGCTGCGCCCGGCGACGCCGGTCACCGGTGCGCTCGCGGGCCTGGACGCGCGGTACTACGCGCTGACCAGCCCGACCGCGCTGCCCGACTTCGCGGCGCTGACGCCGTACGCCACGACGTCCGTGACCACGCTGGCCTACGCCAGCACGACCGGCAACTTCGCCTCCAGCGGCCGGGCCGACAACGTCGGCGCGGTCTTCACGGGCTGGATCGACGTGCCGTACGACGGGCTGTGGACGTTCTCGACCGAGAGCGACGACGGGTCCGCGCTGCTGGTGGACGGCGCGGTGCTCGTGAGCAACGACGGCCTGCACGGGATGCAGGAATCGAAGGGCCTTGCCGCGCTCAAGGGCGGCAAGCACGCGATCGAGGTGCGGTTCTTCGAGGCCGGCGGCGGCGCCGGGCTGATCCTGCGCATCGAGGGTCCCGGCGTCGCGCGGCAGGCCGTGCCCGCCTCGATGCTCACGCGCGGCGGGACGGCGGGCACGCCCGTGCCCACGGCGGACACGCTGGGCTTCGTCTACGGCGGCACGCAGGACAACGGCACGCTGCGCGTGATCCGCGGCCAGCAGGATGCGGTCCTGCCCTACGGCGGCGACGGCGGGTTCTGCGCGGTCGACAGCCAGGATCCCCGGTACTGCTACGGCGAGTACGTGAACCTCAAGATCCACCGCTCCAGCGACTGGGGCACGAGCGCCGGCAACATCTACCAGAACCTGCCGGACGCGAACACGCCGGCGGCGAACTTCATCGCGCCGTTCATCCTGGACCCGAACCAGCCGGGCCGCATGTGGGCGGGCGGCGCCAGCCTGTGGCGCTCGGACGACGTGCGTGCCGCGAGCGTGGCATGGACGCAGGCGCGCGGTCCCGGGTCGTCGAACGTGAGCGCGATCGCGGTCGCGCCCGGCAACTCGAACGTGGTCTGGATGGCGCAGAACGACGGGCAGGTCTGGAAGACCTCCGACGCGCTGTCGGCGGCGCCCACGTGGACCGCGGTCGACAACAACGGCAGCGCGAACCCCGTGCCGAACCGCTACGTGACGCGCATCGCGCTGCAGAACGCCACCGGCAGCGTCGCGTTCGTGACGCTGGGCGGCTTCAGCGGCGACAACGTGCTGCGCACGGTGAACGGCGGCCTGTCGTTCAGCGACGTCACCGGCGGAAACGGCGCCGGCGCGCTGCCCTCGATCCCCGTGCGCGGGATCGCGCTGCACCCCGACTCGACGTCGCGGTGGTTCGTGGGCACCGAGTGGGGCGTCTACCAGACGCGCGACGGCGGCCTGAGCTGGCTTCCGATGCTTTCGGGCCCGCCGGCGGTCAGCGTGGACGAGGTGACGATCGTGCCCGGCAGCCGGCGCCTGCTGGCCGCCACGCATGGCCGCGGCATGTGGAGCGCGGACCTCTCGCTGCCGAATCCCGACCTGAACGGCGACGGCGTCGTCAACGGCAGCGACCTCGGCCTGCTGCTGGCCAGCTTCGGGAACTGCGTGAACTGCCCGGCGGACCTGGACGGCAACGGCAAGGTCGACGGCGCGGACCTCGGCATCCTGCTGGCTGCGTGGCGCTGAGCCCGGCGGCCGCGTTGACGATCACTGCGGCTTCGGTGCCGGCGGCTGGATCGGCGGCATGCCCGCGCCGATCCCGAGGTCGGCGCGGCCCGGCTCCGGCGTCGCGCGCGTGCGGCGCAGCGTCTCGGCCTTCCAGCCGGGAAGCTTGTATTCCCAGCCCGCGGTGCGCTTCGCGAAGTCGCTCCAGGACGGGACGTACGGGTCGCCGGGGTTCTTCGCGCGCGTCGGCTGCTCCTTCGCGTCCGGCTTCGGGGTCACGGTGATCGTGAACCAGGTGCCGTCGGCCTCCTTGCGGCCGTTCAGCGTGACGGTCGCGGCCTTCAGCTCGAAGCTCGGGCTCCAGGCGGGGTCGGCGGCGGCGTCGGTCCGCGCCTTGCGCACGCCCTCGAAGTCCAGCCGCTCCAGGAACGAGGGCATGCCGGTCTGCGCGGACGTGATCTGCTCGGGCGTCCAGTGGTCCTTCTCCTCGGGCGCCACCTCGTGCGGCCAGGCGCGCGCCAGCGCGGGATCCGTGCCCTCGGCCGGGCGCTGCAGCGTCAGGCCCGCCAGCATCGTTCGCTGCGTCTCCTCGGCGGGCAGCACCAGGATCGACGCGTCCATCCAGCCCATCGCGTCGGCAGGCACCTGCACGCGGCCGCGCGTGCGCCACGTGCGGTCGTCGCCGGGGATGCGCGCGAAGACCGCGTCGGGCGAGAACCGCTCGTCGCCCAGGACGACCTCGGCGACGGGCTTCGCGCCGGGCGTGCCCGGCAGGAAGTGCACGAAGCGCGCGCGCCCCGACTCGTCCGGCCACGCCAGCCCCAGCTCGGCGTACTTGGCCGGCTTGGACGTCATCGGCTCCTCGAGCCGCAGCGCCGCCAGGCTCACCAGCAGCGCACGCACCAGCTCGCCGCGCGCGGGATAGCCGTCGCTCGACGCGACCTTCCAGTTGCCCTGGTCGTCGTGCTCCAGGCGCACGGTGGCGCTGCCGCGCTGGACCTCGAGTGCCGCGACGTCCGCCGCCTTCGACTCCAGGTCCGGCACCAGCGGCTGGCCCGCCGTGCGCACGTCGTTGCGCTCGTTGCGGTTCACCAGCATCACGGCGACGCCGGCCATCAGGGCGGCGCCCGCCGCCAGCAGGATCACGGTGTTGCGCTTCACGTCGTCGCCTCCCTTCGGCTGCCGCGCCCGCGCACCGCGTACCAGGCCAGCGCGACGCAGGCCACGGCCAGCGGCCACAGCACGGAGTTGATCACCAGCAGGCGGCGGCCCAGCGACTCGACGTCGGCGCGCAGCGCGTGCTGCAGCTGCCGGAGCTCCTTGCGGGCGTCCACCATGCGCTTCTGCAGGCGCTCGATCTCGGCGGCCTGTTCGGGCGTCAGCACGATCTGCTGCAGCCCATCCGGCGTGCGCTCGCGCTGGAGCTCGCCGATCCGCAGCTCGGTCTTCTGGATCTCGTCCTGCAGTTCCTTCTCGCGCGCCACCGAGCGCTGCTCGGCTTCCTTGCGCATCGCCTCGACCACCTCGAACGGACGCCGGTACTGCGCGCGGGCGCGGATGCCGGCCAGCGCGGGGTCACCCGCGGCGCGCTCGACGGCGTTCAGCACCAGCGGCCCGTTGTCGGCCATCGCGCGCTTGCCCAGCGACATGCCGCCCGCGCGGTCGTCCATCACCCACGTGTCGTCCGACAGCAGGTCGGCGTCGGCGATCACCAGGATGTCGGCCTTGCCCTTGAGCGGCGGCCCGCCTGCGGCCGGGTACGCGGACGCGATGTCGCCCGTGACGCGCGCCACCAGCGTGCGGCCGGTGCCGTCGGGCTTGAAGTCCTTGATGAGCTGCTCGGGGTCGCCGAAGAAGCCCAGCTTGAGCGTCTGGATCAGCTGCGAGCGGTCGCCCGTGCGGATGAGCGGCTCGACGGTGCTGGTGCCGTCCTTCGCCTGCTCGATGGCGCCGGCGCTCATGAAGTTCAGCGTCTGCAGCGGGCCGACCAGCGGGTCGGACGCCAGGAACGTGTCCTTCGGCATGCTGAGCCACGCCACGTAGGCCAGCTCGCGCGTGCCGCCGGTGCGCGTCTGCGTGCGGATCCGCGTGGCGTGGTCCAGGTCGCCCACCACCTGGTCCTTCGGGATGTCGAAGCCCCACGCCGCGGGCAGGGGGCCCAGGTCGTACGTCGTGCCGCCGCGGCGCGCGCCCATCGACTGCGCGTCGGGCGACGTGTCGGTCTCCATGTACGGGTCGGCCAGCAGCACGATCGGCTTGCCGGCCAGCGCCCAGGCGTCGATCGCGTGAAGCATCTCGTCGGAGAGCTTGCGCGGCTGCACCAGGAGGAGCGCCTTCGCGTCCTGCGGCAGCTCCTTCGCGGTCGGCTCCACCGTGACGAGGTCCGCGACGGCGCGCAGCTGCTGGATCACCACCGGGGTCGCGCGCGGCTGCATCGGGTTGCGCGGGTCGGGCGCGCCGCCGTCCAGCGGCACGGTGCTGACCACCGCCACCTTCGGCTTGCCGTCGCGGCCGACCGACGCGATCGCGCGCATCAGGTCGTACTCCAGGAACGGCTCGCCCTCGGGCGCCAGGTACGCGATCGTCTCCTTGCGGTCGGTGGCGCCGCGCACCACCAGGCCCAGCGTCAGCGTGCGGCCGCTGCCGTCGACGCTCAGCGCGGGCAGTCCGGCGACGCGCGCCTCGTCCTCGGCCTCGCTGAAGGGCTCGGGGTCGATCACGCGCAGGATCACCTTGCCGTCGGAGAGGCGGACCAGTTCCTCCAGCCACTCGCGCACGCGCTGTGCGTGCGCACGGATCGCGGGCAGGTCCTTGCCGGTCTCCTGGCTCCAGTACATGTCGACGCGCACCGGCTCGTCCAGCGAGCCCAGCAGCGCCTTGACGCCCGGGCTGGTGCTGTACAGGCGGTCCTGCGTCAGGTCGGCGCGCGCGCCCGGCAGCGCCAGGCCAAGCACGGTGTTGAGCGCGACCAGGCCGACGATGACGGCGGCGATCGCGAGGAGTGCGTTGCGGCGGGTCTCGGTCCGTCGTGCCATGGTTCAGTCCGCCTTCTTCCATTCGACGACGATGCCGTTCATCACCAGGCACGCCGCGATCACGGAGACGAAGTACGCCACGTCGCGCAGGTCGATGACCCCGCGCATCATGCTGTCGAAGTGCGTCATCGCGCTCATCGACGCGATCGCGTCCACCGCCACCTTCGGCAGCCAGCCGCTGACGAAGTCGAGGACGATCGGGAAGCCCATCACCACCAGCACGAAGCACGCGACGCCGCAGAGGACGAACGCGATCACCTGGTTCCTGGTGAAGGCCGAGAGGAACGATCCGACCGCGAGGAACGCGCCTGCCATCAGCGCACACGCCAGGTAGCCGACGAGCGCGGCGCCGTGGTCCGGCGAGCCGAGCCACGCCACGGTGCCCCAGATCGGCGTGGTCAGGAGCAGCGCCAGGCACGCGAACGCCCACGCGGCGAGGAACTTGCCGACCACCAGGTCCCACACGCTGAAGGGCAGCGTGAGCAGCAGCTCGATGGTGCCGGTGCGGCGCTCCTCGGCCCACAGGCGCATGCTGAGCGCGGGCACCAGGAAGAGGTCGAGCCACGGCTGGCCCTGCAGGAACGGCCGCAGGTCCGCCTGGCCGCGCTCGTAGAGCCCGCCAAGCTGGAACGCGAAGACGCCCGAGATGAACAGGTAGATGACCAGGAAGACGCTCGCCAGCGGGCTGGCGAAGTACGAGGCGAACTCGCGGCGGAAGACCGCGCCGGTGCGTGCGAGGGCGCTCATCGGGCGGCCTCCTTGACGTCGCTGGTGGTGAGGTCGCGGAACACGTGGTCCAGGCGGTTGCGGGTGACGCCGGCGGGGGCCTTGCGGTCAAGCTCCGCGGGCGTGCCGTCGAACACGATGCGGCCCTCGTTGATGATGACCGCGCGCGTGCAGACGGCCTCGACCTCCTCCAGGATGTGCGTGCTGAGGACGATCGCGCGCTCGCCGCCGAGCATGCGGATCAGCTCGCGCACCTCGTGCTTCTGGTTGGGGTCCAGGCCGTCGGTCGGTTCGTCCAGGACGAGGATCGGCGGGTCGTGGAGCAGCGCCTGCGCCAGGCCGGTGCGGCGCTTGTAGCCCTTCGAGAGCGTCTCGACCAGCTGGCGGCGGTAGGGGCCAAGGTGCAGGCGGTCGATCGCGGTGTCCACGCGCCGGGCGGCGTCGGCACCGGTGAAGCCGCGCGCGTTCGCGACGAAGCGCAGGAACTCCTCGACGCGCATGTCGCCGTAGGCAGGCGCGCCCTCGGGCAGGTAGCCGAAGGTGCGCTTGGCCTCGATCGGCCGCGCGGCCAGGTCGATGCCCGCCAGTTCCACGGAGCCCGCGGTCGGCTCCAGGAACCCGGTCAGCATCCGCATGGTGGTGCTCTTGCCGGCGCCGTTGGGGCCGAGGAATCCCAGCACCTGCCCGGCCGGCACGGTGAGGTCGATCCCGCGAACCGCTTCGAATGCGCCGAAGGACTTCCGCAATCCCTTCGCAACGATGAGGTCTGGCATAGGTGTGGGAGGAGAGTCTATTCCCTCTCCGGCGGAGCGCCCGTACGCACCCGCGGCCCGGCGGTTCGGGGGTTCGTATGCTCCGGTGCGTGGATTCGTCCGCTCCGTCACCACCCGATGCCGTCGACCGGGCGATCGCCGCCTTCCAGCGGCGGTTCGGGGTCGCGCCCGCCGTGGTGGCCCGCGCCCCCGGGCGGGTGAACCTGATCGGCGAGCACGTCGACCACTCGGAGGGGCTGGTCCTGCCGATCGCGATCGACCGGGACTGCGCCTGTGCAGTGCGCCCGTCCGCGGACGGCCGCTGGCGCGCCTGGAGCGAGGACCTGCGCCGCATGGCCGAGCTTCCGGACCCCGCCGGGCCCGGCCTCCAGCCGCTGGCCCACCCGGACGACCGCTGGGCGAACTACGTGCTGGGCGTGCTCGCGGGCTTCGTGCGCGAGGGCGTCGCGGTGCCGCCGATGGACATCGCGGTCGCCAGCGACGTGCCGCTGGGCGGCGGGCTCTCGTCCAGCGCCGCGCTGGAGGTGGCCGTGGCCACCGCGGTGTCGGACGCGCTGGCCGCGCCGATGTTCGGCATCCCGCTGGCGCGCATGTGCCAGGAGGCCGAGCACCGCTTCGCCGGCGTCCCGTGCGGCATGATGGACCAGCTGGCGTCCGCGCTCGGCAAGGCCGAGCATGCGCTGCTCATCGACTGCCGCTCGTACGACATCCGCTTCGTGCCGGTGCCGGCGAACGCGGCGGTGCTGGTGGTCGACAGCGGCGTGCGCCACGAGCTGGGCGACGGCCGCTACGCGCAGCGCGCCCGCGAGACCGACGACGCCGCGCGCGCCCTTGGCGTGCGCACGCTGCGCGACGTCGACGAGAACGCGCTGCGTGGCGCCAGGATCGACGACACGCTGGTGCGCCGCGCGCGCCACGTGGTGCGCGAGATCCAGCGCACGTCGCTGGCCGCCACCGCGCTGCGCAAGGGGGACCTGGAGCTCTTCGGCATGCTGATGCTGCAGAGCCACCAGTCGCTGCGCGACGAGTTCGCGGTGAGCACGCCGGAGCTCGACTCGATCGTCGACGAGGCGCGCGCGATCGGCGTCGCCGGCGGGGCGTTCGGCGCGCGGCTCACGGGCGGCGGCTTCGGCGGATCGGTGATCGTGCTGGCCGACGCGCCGCGCGCCGACGCGGTGGGCGCACGCCTTGCCGCGGCCTTCCAGCGCCGCTGGCGCCGCCCGGCGCCGGTCATGCGCGTGCACCCCGCGAACGGCGCGTCCGTCGTGCCGCCCGGGCGGTACCTGTTCCGCTGACGAAATTGTGTTCGGGATTACCCGGGGTGGTTTTTGAGGCGAGGCACGCAAGGCACCTGGTCGCCATGCGCGCGGACCGAAGGGG
>JBEIFT010000028.1:0-17592 GCA_040382255.1 Phycisphaeraceae bacterium | reverse complement strand
AGGCCGAGGCGCTGCGCGCTGCCGGCGCGGACCCGGGCACGCTGATGCCGCGGCCGACGCGCTGCATCCCGCAGATGGTCGCGATGATCTCCGAGCTCGTGGCCCGCGGGCACGCCTACGTCGGTCGCGACGGCGCCGTGTACTTCGACGTGCGCTCCTTCCCTGCGTACGGCCGGCTCTCGGGCAACACGCTCGATGCGCTGCGCGAGGGCGCCGGCGAGCGGATCGACGCCGCGAACCAGGCCGCGAAGCGGCACCCGGCCGACTTCCTGCTCTGGAAGCCGGACCCGAGGCACCTGATGCGATGGCCCTCGCCCTGGGGCGAGGGATACCCGGGCTGGCACATCGAATGCAGCGCGATGGCGCGCATGCTGCTCGGCGACGAGATCGACATCCACTCCGGCGGCGAGGACAACATCTTCCCGCACCACGAGTGCGAGATCGCTCAGAGCTGCTGCGCGACCGGGCATGCCGTGTTCTCCCGCCATTGGTTCCATACGCGCCACCTGCAGGTGGAGGGCGAGAAGATGTCCAAGTCGAAGGGCAACTTCTTCACCGCCCGCGACCTGTTCGCGAAGGGCGTCACGCCCGCCGCGCTGCGCCTGGAGCTGGTGCGCACGCACTACCGCTCGAACGCCAACTTCACGCTGCAGGGCCTGCAGGACTGCCAGCGCATGGTCGACCGCTGGAGCCGCGCGCACGCGCAGCTGGTGGCGCGCGCCCGCGAGGACCGTGCCGACAGCGGCCGCGCCGACGACGACGGCTTCTCCCGTGCGCCCGGCCACGCGCCGGCGCCGTCGCCCGCGGTGGCGGTGGACGAGGCTCTGCCGCCGGGGCCGTTCGAGCGTGCGCTCGCCGCGTTCACCGACGCGCTCTGCGACGACCTGAACGTCGCGCGCGCGGTGGCCGCGCTGAACGAGGCCGTGGCCGCCAAGCCCGCCGAGCACGAGGCCGCATGCCCCGTGCGCGAGCTCTCCAGCCTGCTGGCGATGGATTCCGTGCTCGGCGTGCTGGGCCGCAACGCGCCCGTCGCGGGCGCCGCGCCCACCGAGGATCCCGCGTTCGTCGCGCAGGTCGAGGCGCTGATCGCGACCCGCGCCGCTGCGCGCGCCGCGAAGGACTGGGCCGCCAGCGACCGCGTGCGCGACCAGCTGGCCGCGCTCGGCGTCACCGTGAAGGACGGCCCGCAGGGCGCGACGTGGTCGCGCGCGAAGCCGTGACGCCGCCCCCCGCCGCGGGCCTGCCGGTGATCGGCCTGACCGGCGGCGTCGGCAGCGGCAAGAGCTCGGTCGCCCGCATCATGGCCGAGGAGGGCTGCCTGGTCTGCGACAGCGATGCGCTGGCGCGCCAGGCGTTCAACGACCCCGCGGTCCGTGACGCGATGCTCTCCTGGTGGGGCAACCGCGTCGCCGCGCCGGACGGCGCCGTCGACCGCTCGAAGGTCGCCGCGATCGTCTTCTCCGATCCGGCCGAGCGCGCGCGGCTCGAGGCGCTCACCCATCCGTGGATCGAGGCCCGGCGCGAGCGGCTCTTCGCCGCCCCGCCCCCGGGCACCCGGGCGCTGGTCATCGACGCGCCGCTCCTCCTGGAGGCGGGCCTGCGCGACCGCTGCCACGTGATCGTCTTCGTCGATTCCCCGCTGGAAATGCGCCTTTCGCGCGTCCGGGAAGCACGCGGATGGGACGCCGCCGAGCACGCCCGCCGGGAGGCCGCCCAGTGGCCACTTGACCGCAAGCGCTCCGCCGCGGATCATGTGATCCGCAACGACGGCAGTCCCGAGTCGTTGCGCGCGCAGGTGCGCGCCGTCCTCGACCGCGTCCGGGCAGGCTGACCGCCTGCGCCCGCGCCGGGTTCCCGGGACATCCCCTCTTCAGCCATCGATCGGTCGGAGCCGCCGGGCTCCGCGTCCCGCGGCCCATGGCCGCCCCCGGCACACGTCCCGCGCAGCGCGCGGGCGCACACGGAGCAAGAGCATGAGCAAGCGTCGTCGTCGTCGCAAGGGTGGTGGCAGTGGTGGAAACGGTGGCCATGGCGGCCACGGCGGCGGGATGTCGCACCACTACGAGCAGCCGGCAGGCATCGTCCCCACCGACGAGCAGCTCGACCTGGAGCTTGCCGAGTTCGAGAAGGAGTGGAAGGGCAAGTTCGAGGTCGCCAAGAAGGACGACCTGAACCTGTCCGCGCTCCAGAAGATGACCGGCGACGAGCTGGTCAAGCTGGCCAAGAAGGAAGGCCTGGACGAGCAGCTCGGCCTGCCCAAGCAGCAGCTGGTCTTCGAGGTGCTGCGCGCCCGCGCGCAGAAGCAGGGCCTGATGCTGGCCGAGGGCACGCTCGAGATCCTGCCGGACGGCTACGGCTTCCTGCGCAGCGCCGAGTACAGCTACCAGCCGTCGCCCGACGACGTCTACGTCTCGCCCAGCCAGATCCGCCGCTTCGCGCTGCGCAAGGGCCACGTGGTGAAGGGCGTCATCCGCCCCCCGAAGGACCAGGAGACCTACTTCGCGCTGCTGCGCGTCGAGAGCGTCAACGGCCGCGACCCGAAGGTCCTGCACGACCTGCCGATCTTCGAGAACCTCACGCCGCTGCACCCCAACAAGCGCGTGCACCTCGAGGACCTGACGAACCCCACGCGCATCGAGACGCGCATCATCGAGATGGTCACGCCGCTCGGCTTCGGCCAGCGCGCGCTGATCGTCGCGCCGCCGCGAACCGGCAAGACCGTCATCCTTCAGCAGATCGCCAACGCGATCACCAAGAACCACCCCGACGTGCACGTCATCGTGCTGCTGGTGGACGAGCGCCCCGAGGAAGTGACCGACTTCCGCCGCAACACCAAGGGCAAGGCCGAGGTCGTGGCCAGCACCTTCGACGAGGAGGCGATCCGCCACATCCAGGTCGCCGAGATGGTGATGGAGAAGGCGCGCCGCATGGTCGAGTTCGGCGACCACGTCGTGATCCTGCTCGACAGCATCACGCGCCTGGCGCGCGGCTACAACAACGCGATGCCGGGCTCCGGCAAGATCGGCTCGGGCGGCGTCGACAACGCGGCGCTGATCAAGCCCAAGAAGTTCTTCGGCAGCGCGCGCAACATCGAGAACGGCGGCTCGCTCACCATCCTGGGCACCGCGCTGGTCGACACCGGCAGCCGCGCCGACGAGGTGATCTTCGAGGAGTTCAAGGGCACCGGCAACGCCGAGCTGCACCTGGACCGCAAGCTCATGGAGAAGCGCGTCTACCCGGCCATCAACATCGCCGCCAGCGGCACGCGCCGCGAGGAGCTCCTCATGGACCAGAAGGAGCACGACCTCATCGTGCGCCTGCGCAAGGTCGTGAGCGACATGAACACGGTCGAGGCCATGGAACTGCTGCGCAGCCGCGTCACCAAGACCAAGTCCAACGCCGAGTTCCTGATGACGATGGCCCTCAGCTGAGCCATCCGCGGCGGGCAGGCAACAGGCCGGACCGCCGCTTCCGTATAGGTCTGGGACCACAGGAGACCCCCGTGACGAACCCGAACACCCGCCCCTCCCGCCGAACGCCCCGCACGGCCGCCCGCCGCGGCCTGACCCTGGTCGAGGCGATGACCGTGGTCGCCATCATCGCCGTGCTCGTGGGCATCCTGGTGCCCGCGCTGGGGCTGGTGCGGAACCAGGCCAAGCTGGTCACCAGCCAGAGCAACCTGCGCACCATCGGCGCGCTGATGACCGCGTATTCGCTGGACAACCGCGACTACGTGCTTCCCAGCCAGTTCGACGACACCAGCAACGCCTTCAGCAAGGGGCTCGTGCGCACGGCGTCTCCGGCGGGCATCAACCCGAACGTCGGGCCGCTGCGCAAGGGCAGTTGGACCGACATCCTGTGGACCGTGAACAAGATGGGACCGATCGTGCTGAGCGACCTGCAGGACACGGCGGTGCCCAGCCCGACGTGGGACTACCGCTACGACTCGCCCGACTACTACGCGTACGTCGCGTCCGACTCCATCGAGAAGAACCCGTTCCGCTCGACCGTCGAGATGAAGAAGCCGCTGAAGTCGAGCGACGACATCGCGTCGAGCCTGCCGCGCCCCTTCGGCCCCGGCGCGTCGTCCACCGAGACCGGCCAGCTGGGCTACTTCGCCGCGAACGACTTCTTCGACGCGACGCCGCCGACGGGCGCCCCCTCCGGCACGCAGGGCAACTGGTACACGAACGCGGCGATCCGCCGCCCCCAGCAGTCGATGTACCTGGTGGACTCGCGCGCCGGCGAGACCATCCCGCTGGTCGATGCCGCGTGGAAGCCCGACACCCCGGACTGCGAGATCGACTTCCGCTACGTCGGCGACGTCTGCGCCATGCTTTTCATGGACGGCCACGTCACCGTCGAGTCCAAGTGGAACGACCTGAACGACCTGGAGCGCGGCCGCCAGATCCGGGTCCGGGGCCTCGACCAGCGCTGACGGGCCCTTTATCGGCCTGCGGACGGTTCTCGGGACCTTGGCCCCGCACAGGCGGAATCCGTCCGCCGGGGATTCGCCGCAGGCCTTGTCGGAAATCCCGTTTCCCGGTAGTCTTTCCTCTCCGCCGCTCGAACAACGGGCGGCGTTTTCATCGTCGGCCACCGTAGCTCAGTGGTAGAGCACACCCTTGGTAAGGGTGAGGTCGAGGGTTCAATCCCCTTCGGTGGCTTGGGTAGCACGGGCGCGGCCGCACCCGTCACCCTCGTCCAGAAGCGCGGCCGTTTCGTCCCACGACGCGCACCGCGCGCATCACACCTCTCTCTCGGAGCACACACAGCCATGGCAAAGGGAACGTTCACGCGTACCAAGCCCCACGTCAACGTCGGCACGATTGGCCACGTCGACCACGGCAAGACCACCCTCACCGCCGCGATCACCGCCGTCCAGGCCGCCAAGGGCCTGAGCGCGCCGGTCGCCTACGACCAGGTCGCGAAGGCCTCGGAGTCGGAAGGCCGCCGCGACCCGACCAAGATCGTGACCATCGCGACCTCGCACGTCGAGTACGAGACGCCGAACCGCCACTACGCGCACGTCGACTGCCCCGGCCACGCCGACTACGTGAAGAACATGATCACCGGCGCCGCCCAGATGGACGGCGCGATCCTGGTGGTCAGCGCGGCCGACGGCCCGATGCCGCAGACCCGCGAGCACATCCTCCTGGCCCGCCAGGTCGGCGTGCCCAAGATCGTGGTCTTCCT
Organism: Phycisphaeraceae bacterium; assembly: GCA_040382255.1. Lineage (GTDB taxonomy): Bacteria > Planctomycetota > Phycisphaerae > Phycisphaerales > SM1A02 > UBA966. The sequence goes on along the minus strand of JBEIFT010000028.1, from coordinate 12,396 downwards.
GAACAAGATCGACCTCGTCGACGATCCGGAGCTCCTGGACCTCATCGAGGTCGAGGTGCGCGACCTGCTCTCGAAGTACGGCTTCCCCGGCGACGAGACCCCCGTCGTCCGCGGCGCCGCCTTCCCGGCGCTGACGAACCCCGGTGACGCCAAGGCCTCGGAGTGCATCACGAAGCTGATGGAAGCCATCGACTCGTACATCCCCGAGCCCCAGCGCGAGATCGACAAGCCCTTCCTGATGAGCGTCGAAGACGTCTTCAGCATCAAGGGCCGCGGCACCGTGTCGACGGGCCGCATCGAGCGCGGCATCGTCAAGGTCGGCGACGAAATCGAGATCGTCGGCCTGCGTCCGTCGAAGAAGTCGACGGTCACCGGCGTCGAGATGTTCCAGAAGACCCTGGACCAGGGCATCGCCGGCGACAACGTCGGCTGCCTGCTCCGTGGCGTCGAAAAGGACGACATCGAGCGCGGCCAGGTGCTGTGCAAGCCCGGTTCGATCAAGCCGCACTCGAAGTTCGAGGCGCAGGTGTACGTGCTCACGAAGGAAGAGGGCGGCCGCCACACCCCGTTCTTCAAGGGCTACAAGCCGCAGTTCTACTTCCGCACGACCGACATCACCGGCGAGATCGCCGAGCTGAAGGGCGCCGAGATGTGCATGCCCGGTGACAACATCACCATGCTCGTCGACCTCGGCGACAAGGGCGTCGCGATGGAAGAGGGCGTCCGCTTCGCCGTGCGCGAAGGCGGCCGCACCGTCGGCTCGGGCGTCGTGACCAAGATCATCGCGTAAGAAGTTCCGCAAGACCGAACCGCCTGCCCGGCCGGCCGCATCGCAAGGTGCGGCCGGCCCGGGCAAGGCGCGAAGTCAGGAGAGACCGACATGGCCAAGCGCGCACTCGACCGTGAATACGTCTGGCTGCAGTGCACCGAGACGGGCGACCTCAACTACCGGACCGAGATCCGCGTCAAGGGCGGCATCTCGGACAAGGTGAAGGAGGGCTTCATGAAGTACTGCCCCCGTCTCCGCAAGCACACGCTGCACAAGATCAAGCGCAAGTGATCCACCGGCCGTCCGCGGCCGATGGCACCTGCATACGCCAGTAGCTCAATTGGCAGAGCAGCGGATTCCAAATCCGCAGGTTGAGTGTTCGATTCACTCCTGGCGTGTTCCGACCAACGTCCCGCGCATCCGCGCGGGGACAGCCCCGAGGAAGCGAGAGCACCATGGCTGAGGCGATCTACAAGAGCGGGCAGGGCTACTGGACGCGGATGATGTCCGCGGCCGCGTTCGGCCTGCTCGTGGCGCAGGGCACCTTCTGGATCTGGAGCAAGTTCGGCTCCGGCGGCTCCGACACGGCCAAGTACGCCGCCGGCGCCGCAGCGCTGCTGTTCCTGGCCGGCACCGGCTCGCTGGTGTTCTGGCTGCTCGGCCGCAAGCACGGCACCGTCGAGTTCCTCATCGCCACCGAGGGCGAGATGAAGAAGGTGAACTGGTCGACGCGCCGAGAGGTGACCAACTCGACCGGCGTCGTGATCTTCACCATGCTCGCCATCTCGGTGTTCTGCTTCGTCTGCGACCGCCTGTTCGCCTGGGTGTTCCTGCAGATCGGCGTGCTCGACAGCAGCGTCCTGGACGCCGGCAAGTGAACCGAACCCGCGGCCCGCGCATCGCGCGTGCCGCAGAGGACCTCCCGATGGATTCGACCGAACAGCACGACAGCACGACCGGCGAGGGCGCCGAGACCACCGCCACGCGCAGCGACGGCAGCAAGTCCCTTTCGCGTGGGCGCGATGCGCTGGCGAAGAAGGGCGGTCCCAAGCTCTCCGACTTCGGCGTCGAGACCGGCAAGGCCCTCGAGCCCCGCCGTGCCGGCACCAAGAAGGCGGCGGACGCGGCCCCCGCCGTGGACGAAGACAACCTCCCGATGTTCCGCGACGGCATGAACTGGTTCGTGCTGCGCGTGGCGTCGAACAAGGAGGACTCGGTCCGCAGCACGCTGCTCCGCAAGGTGCAGATCGAGGGCCTGGAGAACGCGGTCGGCCGCATCATGGTGCCGACCGAGAAGACCAAGACCCTGAAGGCCGGCAAGCAGAAGATCACCGAGACGAAGCTCTACCCGGGCTACGTCTTCGTCGAGATGCGCCTGGAGTCCGACGGCCGCATCCCGCAGGACGTCTTCTTCCTGATCAAGGAGACCACGGGCGTCGGCGACTTCGTCGGCACCGCGGGCCGCCCCACCCCGATGGGCGTCGCCGAGGTCGAGAAGATGCTGTTCGACAGCCGCCCGGCCGAGCAGGCCCCGCAGGTCCGGATGGAGTTCGCCGCCGGCGACGCCGTCACGATCAAGGAAGGCCCGTTCCAGAACTACGAGGGCACCGTGGACAGCACGGTCCCCGACAAGGGAATCGTCCGCGTGCTGGTCACGATCTTCGGCCGGCAGGTCCCGGTCGACGTCGAGTACTGGCAGGTGGCGAAGGCCGGGACCTGATCCCGCCTCCACGAACCGAACCCCCGCGGCCGGCGCCCCGAGCGCCGGCCGCTTCGCTTTTGCGCAGGCCGTTAGACTTCCGCGCATGGCCACCCCGTCCACGGATCGGATCGGATGCCGCCGCGCGCTTGCCGCGCTGGCGCTGCTCGCCTCGCTCGCAGGATGCTCGACGCCCCGCACGTGGCCGTCGCTGAACGCCGACCAGGGCGTCTCGGCCGACGTCCCGCCGCTGCCGCAGGTCGTCTCGGTGGCGCTGAACTTCGCGCACGACGAGGCGAACGCGACCTCGCCCAAGGTCTACAACCTGCCCGCGCAGATCAACGTCGCCGCGTGGGACTCCTTCGAGCGCGGCCTGGCCGGCTGGAAGCCGATGTGCCCGGGCGACACCGGCGTGTGGACCGTGCGCCAGGTGCGCATCGACGGCGGCATCGCGCAGGTGGACGTCGACTATCCGTCGCGCGAGGGCGTCTACCAGACGCTGACCGTGCACCTGAAGGGCGCGTCCGCCGGCTTCGAATACAAGCCCGACTACGTGCAGCACTGGAAGCTGGCCGTGAAGGACCCCGTGTGCCAGCAGCCGCTGTCGGTGGTCGAGAAGAACTGCGGCGCCGCCGCCGCCGAGAAGCTGCGCGCCCAGCGCGAGGCCGCGGCCCCGCCACGCGCGCAGCCCGCGGCCGCCGAGGCCGCGCAGGAGCCCTCGAAGTGAGCGGAGCGGGCCCGTCCCGGCCCGCCGCAGGCGGGTGCTGACGTGGCCCGCCGCGCCGCACGCGTCGACCCGTCGGGGCAGCTCGAGGAGTCGCTGCGCGCTGCGCTGCTCGAGGAGATCGACGTCGCGCTGGGCGAGTCGCGAAGGCTTGCGTCCTGGGAGCAGCCGGTGCGCCGCGAGGCGGTGCACGAGCTGCGCCGTGCGCTGAAGCGCTTCCGTTCCGGCGCCGCGCTCTGCCGCGGCGCGGTGGACGCCGAGGAGGTCCGCGCCGTGCAGGAGGAGGTGCGCTCCACCGCCGAGCGCCTCTCCGCGACGCGCGACCGCGACGTCATGCTGGACACGATCGGCGACGCGGTGCATGCGCTGCCGCGCGACCACCGCCGGTCGCTGCACGCGATCACCGCCGCGCTGGTGGCGCCCGAGAAGGCGACCACCGCGTCTGCCGACTGGGAGGCCGCCTCCGCCAGCATCGAGGCCGCGCTCTCGCGGCTGCGCGCGCGCATCGAGGGCGCCGACCTGCGCGCGGTGGCGCCGGACGGCATCGCCGACGCGATCGCGCGCCGCTGGCGCCGTGCGCGGCGCGACGCGGCCGGACCGTGGGACGCCGCGCACCTGGACCGCCTCCACGACCTTCGCAAGGCGTGCCAGCGCCTGGCCGCGCAGCTGTGGTTGGTGGCACCGCTGGGACCGCGCCGCCGGATCGAGCGCCTGGCCGGGCGGCTGGCCGAGGTCGTCTCGGCGATCGGCGAGGACCGCGACCTGGGCCTGCTGGAGGAGCGCCTGCGCGACCGGCGCGCCGAGTTCCCCGACGTCCGGCAGGTGGACGCCATGCTCGAGCACGCGCGCGCCCGCCGCGCGAAGCTGCTTCGCCGCGCGCGCCGCCGCGCGACGCGCGTGCTGGACGCCAAGCCGCGCGAGATCCGGGCGCTGGTGGCGACGGGGCGCCGCCGCTGAGCCGCGCCGGGCGGGTACCCTCCTCGCCCCATGAGCGGCAACGACAAGCAGCAGCAGAAGGGCGCCCAGGGCGGCGCGGCCAAGACGGCGATCACCCCCACGCGCGAGGAGAACTACGCCGAGTGGTACCAGCAGGTGGTGCGCGCCGGCGACCTGGCCGAGAACAGCCCGGTGCGGGGTTGCATGGTGATCAAGCCGTGGGGCTACGCGATGTGGGAGAACGTGCAGCGCGTGCTCGACGGCATGTTCAAGGCCACGGGCCACCGCAACGCCTACTTCCCGCTCTTCATCCCGCTGAGCTTCCTGGAGAAGGAGGCCCAGCACGTCGAGGGCTTCGCCAAGGAGTGCGCGGTGGTCACGCACCACCGCCTGAAGGCCGGACCGGACGGCGGCCTGGTGCCCGACGGCCAGCTGGAGGAGCCGCTCATCGTGCGCCCCACCAGCGAGACGATCATCGGCGCGACCTTCGCCAAGTGGGTGCAGAGCTACCGCGACCTGCCGCTCCTGATCAACCAGTGGGCGAACGTCGTGCGCTGGGAGATGCGCACGCGCCTCTTCCTGCGCACCGCCGAGTTCCTCTGGCAGGAGGGCCACACCGCGCACGCCACCAGCCAGGAGGCGGTCGACGAGACGATGCAGATGCTGCGCGTCTACGCCGACTTCGCCGAGAACTGGATGGCGATGCCCGTGATCCAGGGCCTGAAGACCGAGAGCGAGCGCTTCCCCGGCGCCGTCGACACGTACTGCATCGAGGCGATGATGCAGGACCGCAAGGCGCTGCAGGCCGGCACGAGCCACTTCCTGGGCCAGAACTTCGCGAAGGCCAGCGAGATCATGTTCCTGGACGCGGACGGCCAGCAGAAGCACGCGTGGACGACCAGCTGGGGCGTCAGCACGCGCCTGATCGGCGCGATGGTGATGACGCACTCCGACGACGACGGCCTGATCGTGCCCCCGCGCCTGGCGCCGACGCACGTGGTGATCCTGCCGGTGCTGCACAAGCCCGAGAGCGCGCAGCAGGTGCTGGACTACTGCAAGCAGCTGGCGGCGGACCTGCGCACGCAGACGTTCGCCGGACGGCCGATCGAGGTCGAGATCGACGCGCGCGACCTGCGCGGCGGCGACAAGCTGTGGCAGTGGGTCAAGAAGGGCGTGCCCGTGCGCGTCGAGGTCGGGCCCCGCGACATCGAGCAGGGCGCCGTCTTCGTGGCGCGCCGCGACCGCGGCGCCAAGGACAAGGCCGCGATGCCGCGCGACGCGTTCGTGCAGGGCGCGGCCGCGATGCTGCAGGAGATCCAGGACGGCCTCTTCGCGCGCGCCAAGGCGTTCCGCGACGAGCACACGAAGCGGATCGACACCAAGGCCGAGTTCGAGGCGTTCTTCACCCCGAAGCGCCAGGGCGACGACAACGCCCCGGCCGAGATCCACGGCGGCTTCGCGCTGGCGCACTTCTGCGGCGACCCGAAGGTCGAGGCCGAGGTGAAGGACCGCCTGGGCGTCACCATCCGGTGCATCCCGCTGGACGCGCCGGAGGAGCAGGGGGCCTGCGTGATCACCGGTCGGCCCAGCTCGCGGCGCGTGGTGTGGGCGAAGTCGTACTGATCAACATCCGATAACATCCAGCACGGGCGGTGGTTGCCATGGGGTAACCGCCGCCCGCGCGGTTTTTTCGAGGGGATTTCCCGCTGGGCATTCGCCCTGCCCCGGAAGGCGGGGCATAGTTGCGTGTCGGCCCTGCCTCTCGGCGGGTTGCCCGGCAAGGTCTCACGAAGGTCGAGAGAGGAAAAGGACATGCGCGCCATCGCTTTTGGGATCGCCACCGCTGCTTGCGTCGCCGCCTCGGCGTCCGCGGGCCTCGTCAATCCGCTCATCCCCGGCTGGGCCGGCGGCCCGCAGACCCAGTACGCCGCGTGGGAGAGCTTCACGCAGGCAGGCGGCGGCGCGAACCTGCCCGACCAGGCTGGCTCCGCGCCCTACTCGCTGATGAACTACTCCGCGGGTGCCGTGATCAGCGGCGCCGGCAACATCTACGGCGCCGGCTCGCCGCTCTTCATCATGATCATGGGCGGCACGTTGGGCAACGCCGCCAACCCGACCGAGGTGGTGATGAACGTCGCCACGGCCGGTTCGGTGCTGGACCTCGCGAGCGTGCGGCTCTGGCTGTTCGACAACGCGGGGCACTACAGCTTCGCCAGCCCGTCCACGTCGCAGCTGCGCGCCGATGCGCCGTCGCCGCCGCAGGGCAGCGCGCAGACCTGGGCGTTCACGTGGACGCCTGCGAACCCGACGTTCGTCGCCACCGGCTTCCGCCTCGAGTTCCTGGCCTCCGCCGCGAACATGTCGCTGGACGCCGTGCGCGTCGACATCAACTACGCCCCGATCCCGGCCCCCGGCGCGTTCGCGCTGCTGGCGGGCGCGGGCGCCCTGGTCGGTCGCCGCCGCCGCACGAACTGACCCGGCAATCCAAGCCACGCCTCCGCCCGTGTGCCCTGCGCAGCGGGCGGTTCTTATTTTCCGGAACACTGCCGCGTTTCCCTGCGTTCCCGCGCATTCGGACGTCTCCTCCGCGATCCACATCCGCCGAATCGGGAACCGCCGCGCAGCGTCGTGTATCCCATGGGCACGGAGAAACCCAGCCCATGCTCTTCCGCCAGATCAACGACCCCAAGCTCGCCCAGTACGCGTACCTCATCGGCTGCCAGCGCACCGGCGAGGCCATCGTGTTCGACCCCGAGCGCGACGTGGACCAGTATGTCCGGGTCGCGGCGAAGGAAGGCCTGAAGATCGTGGCCGTCGCGGAGACGCACATCCACGCGGACTTCCTGAGCGGCGCGCGCGAGCTGGCCGAGCGCGTGGGCGCGCACGTCTACGTGGGCTGCGAGGGCGGCCCCGACTGGCAATCGAAGTGGGTCGGGCCGTACCGGCACACGTTGCTGAAGGACGGTGACACGTTCAAGGTCGGCAACATCGTCTTCCAGGCGGTGCACACGCCGGGCCACACGCCCGAGCACGTCAGCTACCTGGTGACCGACGTCGGCGGCGGCGCGTCCGCGCCGATGGGCATGATCACCGGCGACTTCGTCTTCGTCGGCGACCTGGGCCGCCCCGACCTGCTGGAGAGCGCGGCCGGCGTGCAGGGCGTCGCCGACCCGAGCGCGCATGCGCTGTGGCGCAGCGCGTCGAAGTTCGTGAAGCTGCCGGGACACCTGCAGGTGTGGCCGGCGCACGGCGCGGGCAGCGCGTGCGGCAAGGCGCTCGGCGCGATCCCGCAGTCGACCGTCGGCTACGAGGTGGCCAACAGCCCCGCGCTGAAGCTCGTGGGCGACGAGGCGGCCTTCGTCAAGGACATCCTGTCGGGCCAGCCCGAGCCGCCGCTCTACTTCGCGCGCATGAAGGCGCTGAACCGCGACGGCGTGCCCGTGCTGGGCACCCTGCCGAAGCCCGAGGTCGTCACCGACCTGAAGGCGCGCGCGGCCGAGTTCGAGCGCCCGGGCACCGTGGTCGTCGACCTGCGCCCGTGGGCCGCGTTCCGCGACGGGCACCTGCCCGGCGCGCTGCACTCGCCCGCCGGCAAGATGCTGCCGATGGTCGTTGGTTCGTACGTGAAGCCCGAGGAGCGCATCGCGCTGGTCTGCGAGCCCGCGATGGCCGAGGAGATCATCCGCGACCTGGTGCGCATCGGCTACGACCACTACGTGGCGGTGATCCCGCCCGCGGCGGTGGTGACGGCGCCGAAGCTGGAGACCACCCCCGAGATCACCGTGCAGGAGCTCGAGGCCGCGGCGAAGGCCGGCACGTTCGTGCTGGACGTGCGCGGCGCGTCCGAGCACGCGCTGGGCCGCGTCGCGGGCGCGACGAACATCGCGTACACGCGCCTGGCGCCGCGCCTGGCCGAGGTGCCGCGCGGCAGCCGCGTCCTGGTGCACTGCGCGCTGGGCGGGCGGTCCGCGGCGGCCACGGCGATGCTGCGGCGGCTGGGCTACGACGCGGCGAACGTCGCGGGCGGCTTCGAGGCGTGGAAGAAGGCCGGCCTGCCGGTCAGCGCACCGAAGGGAAGCTGCGGATCGTGCTGCGGCGGGTCGTGCAAGTCGGCGTCGGGTGCGGCCACGCCGGCCTCGGCGCACGCCTGACGCTCCGTTCACCTGAACCCTGACACGCGGCGCCACCGACGATGGACCACCTCACGGTCGAGATCGTCGGTGGCGCCTTCGTCGGGCTGTCGCTCGGGCTGGTCGGGGCCGGCGGCGCGATCCTGACGGTGCCGATCTTCGGCGCGCTGCTGGGCCATTCCGCCAAGCAGGCGATCCTGGAGGCCGTGGCGGTCACGGGTGCCGTGTCGGCGATCGCGGGAACGCGTGCGGCGTTCGGGCGGATGGTGGACTGGCGGCAGGTGACGCTCTTCGGCGTGCCGGGTGTCGTGGGCGCCATGGCCGGCGCGCCCGTCGCGGCGCGCATGCCGGCCGCGCTGCAGGTGGCGCTCTTCGCGCTGCTGGCGGCGGTCGCCGGCTGGCGGATGTGGGTGTCCGGCGCGGCCGATTCGGGCGCGCCGCGCGATCCATCCGTGCGGCGACCCGCGCGCACGGTCGTCGCGGGGTTCATCTTGGGCGCATTGACGAGCGTGCTGGGCGTCGGTGGCGGGTTCATCCTGATCCCGGCGCTGGTGCTGCTTGAGGGGCTTGCGATGCCGCGCGCGGTGGCGACCAGCCTGGTGGTGATCGCGATCAACGCCGGCGCGTCGCTTGCCGGTGCGTGGCTTTCCGGTGCGATGGACCACGCCCCACCCGCGTGGCGCGCGGTGGCGATCGTCGCGGGGTGCGGCGTGGTCGGGAGCGAGCTCGGGCGTGCGCTGGGGAGGCACCTGCCGGCCGCGGTGCTGCGCCGCGCCTTCGCGCTGGTGCTGCTGGGCGTGGCCTCGTTCATGCTCTGGCGGCAGTTCGGCGCCACGCCGAATTAAAAGCGGCGCCGCACGTCTTGCAACGGGGCACCGCCATCGTGGGGGCTTGGGATGTTCGACGGGTTTGCGGCCGAGGACTCCGAACGCACCCGTCGATCGGGCTTACGCCGATTTCGTGGAGCAGTTCGTGCTGGATGCACCGGGGGTTGCACAATTGTTCCACGGCATCTTGGACAGCACCGTGGCCATGGCGCAGATCCCCGTCGCACCCGCAAACACCAGCCCGGCGCCCAGGAACGCGGTCCCGGCGATGAACGCGGGGTGGACGAACCACGCCAGTGCGCTGCAGACGAGACCGAGAACACCGACCACGATCATCACCTGCCGGACGATGGGCATGGGTGCCTTGGCGTTGCGGCAGACGGGGAGCCCCGCGCCGGCCCAGCCGGTGATGCCGCCTTCGATGACGACGCAGTCCGAGCGGCCGGCGCCGCGGAGGGCGGTGGCGACCTTCCCGGCGCGCCCGCCGCTGCGGCACATGATCAGCGTCTGGACCCCGGGGCGCGCGGCGGGGAAGTTCTCGACCGTGAACGCCGAGCTGGGGAACAGGACGGCGCCGGCCACGGACTCGCGGCGGTGCTCGTCGGCCTCGCGGACGTCGATGATCCAGCCGCGGCCTTCCTTGACCAGGCGGGCGGCCTCGGCGGGGGCGATGCGGTCGGTGGCGGTTGAGGTGGTGGTGATGGTGCTCATGGCATGGATGAGCGTACGCCCGCGGACGAACGATTCCCGAAGGTTCCGCGACCGCTAACCTCCCCCATATGCCTCAACCGCGCCGTGCCCCGCGCCGTGCCCTCGTGCCCGCCACCGACGGGCTGCGCGGGACCGCCGTGCACACGGCGATCCGCCGGGAAGCGGCACGCGCGTGACTGCACTGGGCACCGTTTCGCAGCTGACGATGGTCCGCCGCACCGAGGCGGGCGTCTACCTGGACGCCGGCGCGCTGGGCGAGGTGCTGCTGCCGCGGCGCTACGTTCCGGCGGATGCCGGTCCGGACAAGCTGGTCGAGGCCTTCGTCTACCGCGACTCCGAGGACCGCCTGGTGGCCACCACCGAGCGCCCGCTGGCGTGCGTCGGCGGGTTCGCGTGCATGACCGTCCGTGACGTCGTGCCCGACGTCGGCGCGTTCCTCGACTGGGGCCTGTCCAAGGACCTGCTGCTGCCGTACCGAGAGCAGGGCTCGCCGGTCCGGATCGGCCAGCGCGTGGTGGTGGCGGTCTGCCTGGACGGGCGCACGGACCGCATCATCGCCAGCACGCGGATCGATCGGCACTTCGGCACGGACATGCCCGCGCTGAAGGAAGGCCAGGAGGTCGCGGCGCTGGTGTGGGCACGCACGGACCTGGGCTGGAAGGTGATCGTGGACGGTGCGTGGCGCGGGCTGCTCTTCGGCGACGCGTCCACCGCGGCGCTGCGCGTCGGGCAGACGGTGCGCGCGTGGGTGCGCCAGGTGCGCGAGGACCGCAAGGTGGACCTGGCCCTGGACCCCGCGGGATACAAGCGCGTCGCGCCGCTGGCCGAGCAGGTGATGGCCGCGCTGGCCGCCGCGGGCGGGCGGCTGGAGATCGACGACGACAGCCCGCCGGCCGCGATCCGTGCGCGCTTCGGCGCCAGCAAGAAGGCGTTCAAGCAGGCGCTCGGCGCGCTCTTCCGCGAGCGGAAGATCGAGTTCACGAAGCCGGGGATCCGCGCGACGAAATAGGGTTCGGGATAACACGTACCTATTTCGCAGGAAATAGGTACGTGTTATCCCGAACCCATTTTCATACCCGCGGGAACAGCGCGCACTTCGCGAGCGGCGTGCCCGGCGCCAGCCGTCCCCACTGCAGGCGTTGCGACGCAGGCAGCGCGGCGTCGGCCTCGCCCGACAGCGCGGTGCGCAGCTCGGCCATCTTCGCGGGCAGGAACGGCTCGAGCATCACGCCGGCGATGCGCACGGTCTCGGCGCACTGCGCCAGGATGCTGGCCAGCTCCGCGGCGCGCGACGGGTCCTTCGCGACCTTGAACGGCTCGGTGCGGTTGATGAACGCGTCCACCTCGCGCAGCAGGCCCATCGGCGCCTGTGCGGCGGCCACCAGGTCCAGCTCGTCGATCGCCTTCGCCCACGCGTCCGCGGCGGCGCGGCAGCGCGCGGGCCACTCGCCGCCCTGCTGCGCGTCGGCGGGCATCTTCCCCTCGAAGTACTTGCCGACCATCGCGGTCACGCGGCTGGGGCAGTTGCCCACCACGTTCACCAGCTCCGACGTGTACGTGTCGTGGAAGTGCTGCGCGCGGAAGTCCGCGTCGCTGGCCTGCAGCGGGCCCTGCGTCGCCATGTACCAGCGCCACGCGTCCAGGCCGTACTTCGCGAAGTAGCCCTCGATCGTCGGCAGGTCGACGAAGTTGCCCATCGACTTCGACATCTTCTGCCCGTCGGCGATCCAGAAGCTGTGCGCGTGGATGCGCCGCGGCATCGGCAGCTCCAGCGCCATCAGCAGCGCGGGCCAGATGACCGCGTGGAACCACAGGATCTCCTTGCCGATCACGTGGTACTGCGCGGGCCAGTACTTGCCGCGCTTCGCGAAGAGGTCGCCGGTGAACGCGCCGTCGCGGTCGCCGTAGCCCAGCGCGGTCACGTAGTTGAAGAGCGCGTCGATCCACACGTAGATCACGTGCTTCCCGTCGCCCGGGAACGGGATGCCCCACGTGAAGTTCGTGCGCGTGATCGGAACGTCCTGCAGGCCTTCGCGCAGGCGGCCGAGCACCTCGTTCTGACGCGCGGTGGGCTGCACGAAGCCGGGGTTCGAGGCGAAGAACTGCTCCAGCCGCTGCTGGAACGCGCTCAGGCGGAAGTAGTAGTTCTGCTCGGTCGCGCGTGCGAGCGGGCGCCCGCTGATCGGGCTCTTGTAGTCCAGCTCCTTGGCCTTGGTGTCGGTGTAGTACTCCTCCTGGCCCTCGTCGTACCAGCCCTCGAAGGTGCCCAGGTAGACGCTGCCGGAGTCCAGCAGCCGCTTCACGAACGCCTGCACCTGCTTCTCGTGGCGCGGCTCGGTGGTGCGGATGAAGTCGTCGTTCGAGAGCCCGAAGACCTTGAGGACGCGCTGGAACTCGGCGGCGTTCTCGTCCGCCAGCGCCTGCGGCGTGACGCCCTTGGCGGCGGCGCTCTTCTCGACCTTCACGCCGTGCTCGTCGGTGCCCGTCAGGAAGAAGACGTCCTCGCCACGCAGGCGCATCGCGCGCGCCCACACGTCGCACACCGTGGTGGTGTAGGCGTGGCCGATGTGCGGCCGGTCGTTGACGTAGTAGATGGGCGT
>JBEIFT010000027.1:0-17952 GCA_040382255.1 Phycisphaeraceae bacterium | reverse complement strand
TCGGCTACCGCACGGTGAACGACGCGCTCCAGGTCATGGGCGGCGAGAGCTACATGACGGAGAACCACGTCGAGCGCGCGTGGCGCGACAGCCGCATCAACATCATCGTCGAGGGCGCCAACGAGGTGATGCACACCTTCATCTTCGCCTACGGCAGCAAGCAGCTGGGCGAGTGGATGCTGGGCGTGAAGAAGAACCCGCTTGGCAACGTTGGCTCGGCCATGAAGATCGGCAGCGAGCTCTTCCTGGGCGTGCGCCGTCCGCTGCCCACGTTCAAGGCCGCCGACCCGCGCCTGTCCGCGCAGCTGCACGACGTGATGGCCCGCATCCGCGAGTTCAGCCACCAGGTCAAGCTGATGTTCAAGGAGTGGGAGGACCGCCTCGTCACCGAGCAGACCGTCCAGGCCCGCCTCTCGATGTGCGCGATCTACATCCACGCCATGACCTGCGCGCTGTCGAAGCTCGACCGCAACATGCGCAACGGCCTGGACGGCGACGCGCTGGCCTACGAGCGCGCGCTGGTCGAGCACCTGTGCGCCATGTTCTGCAACGAGATCGAGAACGAGATCCGCGCGCTGCGCACCAACGCCGACGCGACGATGAAGGTCGCCGCCGACGCCGCCATGAAGTGGATCGACGGCCTGCCGAACTCGGGCTTCGCCATCTCGGAGAAGACCCCCGACATGAAGGCCCGCGGCACCGGCCGCACGCAGAAGGCCTGCGACGAGGCCGCGACGCCGGACTTCGGCTCCGGCAGCGTGTTCACGGGCGAGCGCATCGCCAAGGCGCAGCCGCAGCACGCGTGATCCCCGGCATCCCGCCCGCGCGTTTCGGCGGGATGCACCCATTGGCTAGACTCGCCCGTCTGTCCCCACCCGTCCCCGAACCCCAAGGACACCCACAGACATGAAGCTCTTCGAATCGATGTCGACGCACGGCCACGAGCGCCTCGCCTTCCACGTGGACCCGGAGACGGGCCTGCGCGCGATCATCGCGATCCACTCGACCGTGCTCGGCAACGCGCTGGGCGGCACCCGCCGCTGGGCGTACACGGACGAGTCCGAGGCGATCCGCGACGTCCTGCGCCTGTCCGAGGGCATGACGTACAAGGCCGCCGCGTCCGACCTGCCGATGGGCGGCGCGAAGAGCGTCATCATGATCGAGAAGGGCAAGGTCCCGACCGAGGCCGAGGCGCGCGCCATGGGCCGCTTCGTCAACACGTTCAACGGCCAGTACATCGCGGCCGAGGACGTCGGCGTCAACACGCAGTACTGCGACTGGATGGCGTCCGAGTCGAACCACATCATGGGCGGCGAGACGGTCAGCCACGGCGGCGACCCCAGCCCGTACACCAGCCAGGGCTGCTTCAACGGCATGAAGGCGTGCCTGGCGCACAGCGGCCGCAAGGTCGACTTCGCGGGCCTGACCGTCGCCGTCCAGGGCCTGGGCGCCACCGGCTACAAGCTGGCGAAGCTCTGCCGCGACCACGGCGCGAAGGTCATCGGCACCGACGTCAACCCCGCCGCGGTCGAGAAGGCCGTGAAGGAACTGGGCGTCGTGGCGCTGGCCCCCGGCCAGAGCATCTTCGCGCAGGAGTGCGACATCCTGGCGCCGTGCGCGCTGGGCGCGATCCTGGACAACACCACGATCAAGCAGCTCAAGTGCTCGATCGTCTGCGGCACCTCGAACAACCAGCTGCACGACCCGAACGTCGACGGCCCGAGCCTGAAGCAGCGCGGCGTCCTGTACGGCCCCGACTTCGTCGTGAACGCCGGCGGTCTGATCCGCCTGGCGGGCCTCTACCTGGGCATGAGCTCGGCCGCGCTCGACAAGAAGATCGAGCAGATCGAGCACACCACGCTCGCCGTCCTGAAGGAAGGCAAGAACGAGGCCAGCGAGCACGTGGCCGCCGTCAACTACGCCAAGCGCCGCATCGAGGCAGGCCGCAAGGCCAAGCACGCCGAGCCCGCGATGGCGTAACGCGGGGACAGGTCCACCTGTCCCCGCTTTCGGCGGCCACCCGGCGCGCCACCCATCACGAATCCCGAACCCCCCAGCCGCCCCGGTCACGCCGGGGCGGTTGTGCATGCGGAGCGCTTGCAGATGTACATTCGTACTGTACACTTCAGGCATGCCCACCGAACCAACTCGGCATCGCCAGATCCCCCTCACGAGGCTGAGGGCGAGCATCGGAACCGTGGTCGACGAGGTCCGCGATGGTTCGCCGATCGTCGTCATGCGCCGGGGCGAACCGACGGCGGTGATCATGTCCTACGCCGATTTCAAGGGCACGCTGGGGATGGGTGCGCGCCTCCGCACCGCCGCCGAGCTGATGGCCCTCGTGGACAGGACCCGTGGACCGGCGGAGATTCGGGAGTCGTCGATGGACGTGATCCGTCGCGCTCGCGACGAACGCGCCGGTTCGTCGATGGCCGCCGGTCGGCCGCAGCCGCGCGCTCGCCGACGGGGCAACGTCGCATGAGCGGCCGCACGCGATTCGTCATCGATGCTTCGGTGGCGTGCAAGTGGTTCATCGACGAGTCCGGATCGGATGCCGCGCGCGACATGCTTGCGCGCGCGTTGCTTGCGGAGCACGGCTCGTGGGTCGGTCCCGAGCTGTTCCACTGTGAGGTGCTGAACGCGGTCCGCAAGTCGCGGCCGCGCGGCGCGCGCCTTGCGGACGTGGCCCGCTTCCTCGCTTCCATCCCCATGCGGTCGATCGGTTTCGACGAAGAGATCGGAAGCGCCGTGGCCGGTCTCGCGCAGCAGGGCATAGGCGTCTACGACGCGTTCTATGCGGCGGTCGCGGAGAGGCATTCCGCCGTTCTCTGGACCGCCGACGCGCGTCTCGTCAGGGCGCTCGGTGCGCCCGCCTGGGTCAAGCTCATGTCGTAGTGCGAGGTGCCGCCGCGCACGGGGTGCGCTGCCGCCGCACGTACATCCACACGCCCGTCGCCGAAATCGCCACCGCCACCACGTGGTACCCGCCGAAGCCGCCCCACCAGCGAGCGTCGTCGCGCACGAACTCGTGCGCGAAGCGGAAGCAGCCGTACGCGACGAGGTAGACGTTGAACCGCTGCCCGCGCTGCCAGCCGAAGCGCCACGCGAGCATCGCCCATCCCCAGAACAGCACGTTGAACGTCAGCTCGGCCCCCACCGCCGGCCAGCGCGCGTGGCCTGTGGCGTCTGTCACCGACCACCACGACGCCTCGCACTCCACGCCCTGGCAGCACCCCGCGAACATGCACCCCACGCGGCCGATGGCGAGTGCCACCGGTACCGTCACCGCGAACAGGTCGCCGGTGCCGGCCCGGTAGCCCACGAGCGACTTCGCCAGTTCCACGCCCACCACGCCGCCGAGCAGCGCACCCGCGACGCTGTGCCCGCTGAGGAGCGCCACCCAATCGCCGCGATGGTGCCAGCCCTCCGCCAGCAGGAACGCGAGCTTCGCGCCCAGGTACGCACCCGCCAGCGCGCCGCCGTACACCGCCCACAGCCGCTGGTCCGGCGTGCGTCCGTCGCTGCGCAACAGCCGCCGCCACAGCAGCGCGGTGCACGCGATGCCCGCAAGCGTGGTGAGCGCATACACGGGGCTGCCGCCATAAATTGATCCTGCCACAGTAGTTCCATTTTCCACGAAACTGGAACTACTGTGGCAGGATCAATTTTGCGTCTCGCCCCGCGTAGTACCGGCAGAAGCTGTCCAGCTTGCCATCCGGCGTGATCACGTGCGTGCAGCAGCGGTCGATGCGGTCCTGGTCGAACGTCCATGCGTCCATGAATGGCTTCACGAAGATTCGGAACGGGTGCTCCGGGCGCAGCTCGAGCGCCTTCAGCACCGCACCGAGCGGCTCGGTCTCGCAGCCGCACTTCGCCAGGTCCTCCAGGCTGTAATTCACGCGGTTCTGCAGGAATCCCGCGTACCACTTCACGTCGATCAGCCGGCTCAGGCCGACCGGACCGTCCGGCGCGCGCAACACGTACGCGATCGTGTGGCAATTCGGGTCGCCGCAGGGCAGGGGGGTGAAGTCGGCTTCGCACAGAAGTTCCGGCGCCTGCTCCACGCACGCGCGCACGGCGTCGGCCACGCCCATGGAATCGACCGTTGTCACGCCGCCCATGCCGTCCGCACCACCCACAGCACTCCCCGGAAACACCGGCAGCGTCCGGCTCTCCACCGCGGCCACGCGCCCGCTGGTGAACACCGGCTGCAGGCTGATCCCGCGCACGTGCGGCCGTGCGACCGCCCACCGCAGCGTGTCGCCGACGCCCGCGATCGTGCGCTGGTCGAGCACCATCGCCAGCGTCGTGGGCACGCCCAGCGCGCCGGCCTCGTCGATGGCGCGCTCGCGCACCGCGCGCAGGTCCTCGCCGCGCAGCTCGCGCTGGCCGGCCGCCTGCACGCCGTCGAATTGCACGTACAGCTCGAACCTCGGTCGCTCGCGCCGCACGTCGGCCAGCATCGCGCGGAACCGCGCATCGCCCGCCACGCGCACCGCGTTCGTGTTCACCAGCACGTAGCCGATCTGCGGGTGCGCGCACGCCCATCGCAGGATCCGCTCGAATTCCGGGTGGATCGTCGGCTCGCCGCCCGAGAGCTGCAGGATGTCGATGAACCCCTTGCGCGCCACGACGCCCTCGACGCGCGCCACCACCTGCTCGAACGGCGTGCACGCCACGTCCGCGCCCACGCCGTACGGGCTGCCCGCGTAGCACGTGGGGCACGTCAGGTTGCAGCTGTCCACGATCTCGATCAGCGCGACGCACGTCGACAGGCGCTCGAACGGATCGATGGCCGCCGCGTCGCCCGCGCCCGGGCTTGCGCCGCCCGCCGCGCCGCCGCCCGCCGGCGCACAGCACCCCTCCGGCCCGCAGCACGCCCCGCCCGCGTTCGCCGGGTCGCCATGGCTCTCGAAGTACCACCGCGCGTCCGACTGCAGCCGAACGCGGAACGCGCCGTGCACCCCGCACGCCTTCTCCATGAACACCGCGCCGTCGCGCTCGAGCACCGTCGCAGCCACCTCGGCGCCGCACGCCGGGCAGCGGCTCTTCGTGCGCTTGATGACGCGCGCGTCGCGATGGAGGGCGATGTTCAGCATGGCGTTCGCATCACGGCGTGCCGCCCTGCGCCGCTGGAGGATGCGCGGCCCCACCTGGCGCCGCCTGTGCGGCGGGTTGCGCAGGAACAACCGGCGCCGGTGCCCGCGACGCACTCTCCATCGACAGCACGACGATCATGCACCCGCCGAACGCGATCGCCGCCATGATCGGCACCGTGGCCAAGCCGGCCAGCACCGGCACCGCCACGCTGCGCGGGATCAGCAGCAGCAACGGCGCGGCGCGCACCCGGCGCGGCAGGCGCTGCATCAGCCGGTTCACATGTCGCGCGGTGTTCAGCGGCGCGACGACGAACACGAAGACGAGCACGCCAACGAAGGTCCCGATCGCGATGCCCGCGCCGTCCGGCACGATCCCCGCCAGCAGCGCAAGGCCAAGCCCCAGCACCAGCATCACCGCCGGCGGCCACCCGAACAGCATGACCACCCGCCATCCGCCCGGCATCGCACCTGCAAGCCGCCGTCCCACCGGCGTCACCACGCCGCACTCCGGGCACGGCGCCGTGTCGCCGATCCCGTTCAGGTCGTGCCCGCATTCCTCGCAGCGCATGGCATCAGTATGCCCGAAGGGTTGCTCGGCCCATTTGGCGCGCGGTCCGGAACACAAGGCTCGCGCAGCAACTTCGCTGCATGTGCTGCGTCTCCCCGGCAGCCTTGCGACCTGCGCCATCGTTCGCGGGCGGAGCTCACGCGGAACCGCCTCGTCGTGTCGGCCCCGCACCTGAGGGGGCCCCGACAGCGCGATCGTGGTTCGGGAGCGGATCGGTCGGCCGGCCGTCGAATCAGGGATCGCAAACCGCCCTCCGACATCTTCCCCGGACGGCTATCAGCCCCGCTCCTTCGGCATCCGCAGCCTGAATATCGGCCCTACAACCCCATCCCGAGACCCCACCCCCACCCCCTGACCGCCACGGCCTGTCAACTAGACTCCGCGGTCTATGCCCATCACCACCGCGTTCAAGACCGAGATCCCCCGCATCTCGATCCTCGACGAGCAAGGCAACTTCGACGACACGCTCGGCAAGGGACTCATCCCCGACACCGACCTCGTGAAGCTGTACGAGGCGATGTACGCCTGCCGCCACCTGGACGGCGTGGCCTTCCGCCTGCAGCGCTCCGGCCGCATGGGCACCTACCCACAGAACATGGGCCAGGAGGCCACCAGCCTGGGCGCGGCCTACGTGCTGGACAAGACCGACTGGCTGGTCACCTGCTACCGCGAGAACTGCGGCCTCTTCTGGCGCGGCGTCCCGATGGAGTCGATCCTCCTGCACTGGATGGGCGACGAGCGCGGCAACGCGATGCCCCGCGAGCACCACGCCACCCCGATCGCGGTGCCGATCGGCACGCAGATGCTGCACGCCACCGGCCTGGCGTGGGCCGCCAAGTACCGCGGCGAGAAGCAGATCGCCTGCACCTTCTTCGGCGACGGCGCCACCAGCGAGGGCGACTTCCACGAGGCCGCCAACTTCGCGGCGAACCTGGACATCCCCGTCGTCTTCGTCTGCCAGAACAACTTCTGGGCCATCAGCGTGCCCGGCAAGATCCAGTGCAGCGCGCCCACCGTCGCGCAGCGCGGCATCGCCTACGGCATGCCCTGCATGCAGGTGGACGGCAACGACATCTTCGCCACGGTGTACGCCGTGAAGTGGGCCGCCGAGCGCGCCCGCAAGGAAGGCAAGCCCTCGTTCATCGAGATGGTCACGTACCGCCTGGGCGACCACACCACCGCCGACGACGCCAGCCGCTACCGCGACAAGGCCGAGGTCGACGCGTGGAAGGCGAAGGACCCGCTGATCCGCGTGCGCAAGCGCCTGGAGAAGCTGAAGCTCTGGGACGACAAGAAGGAGGCGGCGATGGTCGAGCGCACCGAGAAGCTCATCGCCGACGCCGTCGCGCGCGCCGAGAACATCACCGCGCCGCACTCCGCCGACTTCTTCAACAGCATGTACGCCGAGCTGCCCGCCGACCTGGCGCTGCAGCGCGACACGATGCAGACGCACTCGCTGGGCCAGGACCCCAGCCAGCTGGCGAACACCGATCACCTGACCCGCGTGACGGAGAACGCGCACTGACGCGCGCGCCGGACGCACCCCACACACACGAGGACGCACCATGGCAAACCTCACGATGGTCCAGGCAATCAACCTCGCCCTCATCCAGGAGATGGAGAAGGACGAGCGCGTCCTCCTGCTGGGCGAGGACGTCGGCAACAACGGCGGCGTCTTCCGCGTGACGGAAGGCCTGCAGAAGCGCTTCGGCGCCAAGCGCGTGGTCGACACGCCGCTCGCCGAGAGCGGCATCATCGGCACCTCGATCGGCCTGGCCATGAACGGCCTGCGCCCCGTCCCCGAGATCCAGTTCGAGGGCTTCCTGGGCCCCGCGTACGACCAGATCTGCAGCCACGCCGCCCGCATGCGCACCCGCACCCGCGGCGCGTTCCCGGTGCCGCTGACGATCCGCATCCCCGTGGGCGGCGGCATCCACGCGCCCGAGCTGCACAGCGATTCGCCCGAGGCGATCTACGCGCACACGCCCGGCCTGAAGGTCGTGATGCCCAGCTCGCCGTACGACGCGAAGGGCCTGCTCATCGCGGCCATCCGCGATCCGGACCCCGTGATGTTCTTCGAGCCGAAGCGCATCTACCGCGCGTTCCGCGAGGAGGTCCCCGAGGACGAGTACGTGCTGCCGATCGGCAAGGCGCGCACCGTGTGCGAGGGCACCGAGCTCACCGTCGTCAGCTGGGGCGCCAGCGTCATCCAGTGCATGCAGGCCATCGAGAAGAGCGGCCGCAGCATCGAGCTGATCGACCTGCGCACGATCTACCCGTTCGACGTCGACGCGGTCGAGGCCAGCGTGAAGAAGACCGGCCGCTGCGTGGTCGTCCACGAGGCGCCGCTGACGTGCGGCTTCGGCAGCGAGATCAGCGCCCGCATCATGGAGCGCTGCTTCCTGCACCTGGAGGCGCCCGTCCAGCGCGTGGCCGGCTTCGACACGATCATGCCGTACTACAAGCTCGAGCTCGACTACATGCCGGACGCCGCCCGCATCAGCCGTGCGATCGACGACGTGATGGCGTACTGACCGACCGACCGCAGCGAACCCAGCGAGGGAACCACATGGCCGGAATCAAGCAGCCCAGCGACAAGAGCCACTTCCTGCTGCCCGACCTGGGCGAGGGCCTGGCCGAGGCCGAGCTCATCAACTGGAAGGTCGCGCCCGGCGAGACCGTCAAGGAGAGCCAGACGCTCGCCGAGATGCAGACCGACAAGGCGCTGGTCGAGGTCCCGTCCCCGTGGGCGGGCACCGTGACCGAGCTCTGCGGCAAGCCCGGCGAGATCATCAAGGTCGGCGCCGTGCTGGTGCGCTACGGCGCGGCCGGCGCCAAGCCCGCGGCCGGCGTGAAGCCTGCCGCCGGCGCGGCCCCCGCGGCGAAGCCCGCCGCACCCGCCGCCACGTCGAACGGCTCGGGCTCCGGCTCCGCGTGCCTTTCCTCGCAGGTGGCCGCCGGCGCCGCCGCCGAGGGCGACCAGGGCACGGTCGTCGGCACCATGAGCGGCACGCTGACCGTCAGCGACCGCTTCGCGCGCCGCGCGCCCGAGGCCGCGACCGCCACGCGCGACGGCAAGGCGCTCGCCACGCCGGCCGTGCGCCGCATCGCGCGCACGCTGGGCATCGACATCCAGCAGGTCCCCGGCAGCGGCCGCAACGGCCGCGTCACCGCCGGCGACCTGGAGTCCTTCGCCGGCGGCGGCACCGCGCACCGCGGCCAGCCCGCGGCGGGCGGCTTCGCCCCGCGCAGCGCGGCCATCGCGCCGGGCAGCGTCTACATCGACCAGAACGGCGTCACCCAGCGCGTGCCCTTCCGCGGCGTGCGCCGCAAGATCGCCGAGAGCCTGGACCGCAGCGTCCGCACCACGGTGCACTTCACGGTGGTCGACGAGGCCGACGTCACCCTGCTGGACGCCAAGCGCAAGGAGTACAGCAAGGTCACCGGCCAGAAGCTGAGCATGCTGCCCTTCATCATGGCGGCCATCTGCAAGGCGCTGAAGAAGCACCCGACGCTCAACGCGATCACCGACGACGCCAACAGCGAGATCCTGGTGAAGGGCCCGGTCAACCTGGGCTGCGCCGTGGACACCGACAACGGCCTCATGGTGCCCGTCATCAAGGACGCGCACGCCAAGAGCCCCGTCGAGCTGGCCAACGAGGTCAAGCGCCTGGCCGCCGCGTGCAAGGACCGCAGCATCAAGCGCGAGGAGTCGCTGGGCGGCACGTTCACCATCTCGAACGTGGGCAGCTACGGCGGCATGTTCGCCACGCCGGTCATCAACTACCCCGAGGTCGCCATCCTGGCCGCCGGGCGCGCCAAGGAGCGCGTCATGGTGAAGGACGGCCGCTTCTACGCGGGCCTGGCCCTGCCGCTCTCGCTCAGCTGCGACCACCGGGTCGTGGACGGTGCGGAGGGGGCACGTTTCCTGAATACCGTGGTCGGTCTCCTGGAAAACCCGGAGAATCTCCTCTGATCCATTGCGGTCAGCGGTCCAGATCGACGAAAAACCCGGTCCCGCGGCGAACTCCGCCCGCTGTGACGTCAAACCAACACCCCACGCCATGAACGCCATCGCCACCGAGCTCCTCAAGAAGATCGAGTCCAAGACCGCCACCGTCGGCATCGTCGGCCTGGGGTACGTCGGCCTGCCGCTCAGCCACGCCTGCCTGAAGGCCGGCTACAAGGTGATCGGCTTCGACATCGACCAGCGCAAGATCGACAGCCTGAAGGCGGGCAAGCCCTACATCCACCACCTGGGGCAGGAGTTCTTCGACTACCTGAAGTCGAACGCCGGCTTCATGGGCACCGCCGACGCGAACGACCTGGCGAAGGCCGACGCGATCCTGATCTGCGTGCCCACGCCGCTGGGCCACCACAAGGAGCCGGACCTGACGTTCGTGCTCGACTCGACCAAGCTGGTCGCCAAGGTGCTGCGCAAGGGCCAGCTGGTGGCGCTGGAGAGCACCACGTACCCCGGCACCACGCGCGACGAGATGGGCCCGATCCTGGACGCCACCGGCCTGAAGCGCAACGAGGACTACTTCCTGGCGTACAGCCCCGAGCGCGAGGACCCGGGCAACCCGAACTTCTCGGCGTCGGTCATCCCCAAGCTGGTCGGCGGCACCGACGAGGTCTCGGGAAAGCTGGCCTACGCGCTGTACAGCCGCGTCGTCAGCAAGGCGCACTTCGTCTCCAGCGCCGAGGTCGCCGAGACCGCCAAGCTGCTCGAGAACATCTTCCGCGCCGTGAACATCGCGCTCGTCAACGAGATGAAGACGGTGCTCACGGACATGAACATCGACGTGTGGGAGGTCGTGGCCGCGGCCAGCACCAAGCCGTTCGGCTTCATGCCCTTCTACCCGGGACCCGGCCTGGGCGGCCACTGCATCCCCATCGACCCCTTCTACCTGACGTGGAAGGCGAAGGAGGTCGGCCGCACGACCCGCTTCATCGAGCTGGCCGGCGAGGTGAACACCGCCATGCCGCACTACGTCATCGAGCGCACCCAGGGCGCGCTGAACGACGACCGCAAGAGCCTGAAGGGCTCGAAGGTGCTGGTGATCGGCGTGGCCTACAAGAAGAACATCGACGACTCGCGCGAGAGCCCCAGCGCCGAGATCATCGAGCTGCTGCGCGACCGCGGCGCCGAGGTCAGCTACCACGACCCGCACATCCCGACGTACCCCTCGATGCGCAAGTACCGCATCGACCTGAAGAGCGTGCCGCTGGACCAGGCGACGCTGTCCGCGTCCGACTGCGTGCTGATCCTGACGGACCACGACGCGGTGGACTACGGCGCGCTGGCGCAGCACGCGAAGCTGGTCGTCGACACCCGCAACGCCATGGCGCGCGTGCCCGCGGACAAGACCCGCGCGCGCGTCGTGAAGAGCTGACGCCGTGGCAGGGGGCCACGCCTCCGCCGGCCCCGTGCCCGTCGCCGTCCGCGGAAGCGCGGCGCCCGGCGACGCGGCCACGTTCGGCTGGCGCGTCCTGCGCGCCGGCAGCCTTCGCCTGGACGGCGGCGGCATGTTCGGCCTGATCCCCAAGGCGATGTGGTCGAAGTGGGTGCAGGCCGACGCGGACAACCGGATCCCGCTGTCGATGAACTGCGTGCTGCTGGAGCGGCCCGCGGCCCCGGGGCTGCAGCGCCACCCGGCGCGCGCGGGCGACCCCGTCGAGCGCGTGCTGGTCGAGTCCGGCGCCGGCCGCAAGTGGGGCGAGAAGGAGATCGCCATGTACGGCCTGGAGTGCATGCCGGACGGGCGCGTGCGCTGCGTCGAGGACGCGCTGGCCGAGATCGGCGTCGACCCCCGGGCGGTCGACCACGTGGTGGTCACGCACCTGCACTTCGACCACTGCGGCGGTCTCTCGCGGCTGGACCCGGGCGGCGCGCCCGAGCAGGTCTTCCCGCACGCCCGGGTCCACGTCCAGCGGCAGGAGTGGTCCGACGCGCTGGCCAACCGCAGCACGATGACGCGCACGTACCTGCGCCCCAACCTGGACACGATCGCGCCGCAGCTGGTGCTGCACGAGGGCGACGCCGAGGTCCTGCCAGGCCTGCGCGTGGCGCCCACGCCGGGCCACACGTGGGGCCACCAGTCGGTGCGCTGGCGCGATTCGCTGGGCACGGTGTGCTTCCCCGGCGACCTGATCCCGACCGTCCACCACCTGCACCCCTCGGCCAGCCTGGGCTACGACATGCTGCCCTACGAGACGATGCTGACCAAGCGTGCGCTGCTGGAGCGGGCTTCCCGCGAGGGATGGCGGCTGGTGCTGGACCACGAGCCCGGCGATTGCGCCGTGCGGCCCGTCGGCGCGGCCTGAACCTGTATCCTGCGGAAGTCCCTCCCGCGCGCCGCATTCCAGCGGTCGACGCCGCCGGCGCGCACCGGGCGGGGCAGAGGAACCACCATGCGCCGCAAGACGCTCTTCCCGCTCATCGCGCTGAACGCCGGCCTGCTGGCCGCGCTGGTCGCGGTCACGTTCATGCCCTCCGCCTTCGCGCAGCTGCGCCCGCGCTCCACCTACACGATGACCGGCGGCACCGTCAACGGCATCGTGCAGGGTGTCGTGTACATCACCAACGAGACCACCAACGAGCTGGTCGCGGTCAGCTGGTACGAGAACCAGAAGCGTCTGGTCGGCCTGGGCTACCGCAACATGAGCGCCGACGCCGCGCAGTTCGGCCGCACCCGCTGAGCGAAAGGAGCACGCACCATGGAACAGAACACCACCGCTCCCGCCGCCGCCCCCACGCACCGCGCCCGTGCCTCGGCCCCCGTCGCCGTTGCCCTCTGGGCCAGCGCCTTCATCCTGGCCGCCCTGACCATCGTGCAGGCCGGCCGCCTGCCGCTCAACGCCGCCTTCGCGGGCGCCGCCAACCAGGGCAACGAGGGCGTCAGCGTCGTCACCTGCGAGACCGGCCTTGGCCCGGACAACAAGCCCTACGAGGCGCTCTGGGTCCTGGACAGCCGTGGCGAGATGCTGTTCATCTACTACATCGAGAACGCCAACGCCGGCGAGAAGTCGCTGCTCCTGCGCCAGGTGGTGCCGGTGCCCGACCTCTTCCGCCAGGCCCGCGGCGGGAACTGATCGCGTGCAGCCGCGTGGCGTCGATGCCGTGATGGCCGCGCGCCGCGCGGAGTCGTTCACGAAGCGGTCCATCAAGGGCGCGTCGAAGCAGCAGGCGCTGCGGCTGGCGATGTCCATGCTGGACCTCACCACGCTCGAGGGCAAGGACACCCCCGAGAAGGTGCGCGGCCTCTGCCGCAAGGCGATCCACCCGGTGGACGTGCCCGCGGGCCGTCCGCCGCTGGACCCGCCCGTGCCGCACGTGGCCGCCGTGTGCGTCTACCCGATGATGGTGCCCGTGGCGAAGGAAGCGCTCGCCGGCAGCGGCGTGAACGTCGCGGCCGTCGCGACCGGATTCCCCAGCGCGCAGTACCCGCTGGACATCCGGTTGCGCGACTGCGCGGACGCGATCGCGGCGGGTGCGGACGAGATCGACATGGTGATCAGCCGTGGGCTGTTCCTGGCGGGGCGGTTCGACGAGATCGCCCGCGAGATCCGCGAGACGCGCGCGCTGTGCGCGGCGCCGCCCAAGGGCGTGCCGGCGCACCTGAAGATCATCCTGGAGACCGGCGAGCTGGAAACGCTGGACAACGTGCGGCGTGCCAGCGACCTGGCGATCGAGGCGTCCTGCAACGTCCCCGGCACGCCCACGCCGAAGGACGGCGAGGTCTTCATCAAGACGTCCACGGGCAAGGTGCAGCCGGCGGCCACCATGCCGGTGACGCTGGTGATGCTGGAGGCGATCCGCGACCACTGGATGCGGACCGGCCTGCGGATCGGCATGAAGCCCGCGGGCGGCATCCGCACCGCGAAGCAGGCCGTGTCCTACCTGGTGATGGTGAAGGAGACGCTGGGAGACGCGTGGCTGACGCCGCACCTCTTCCGGTTCGGCGCCAGCGCGCTGGCGAACGACATCGCGCGGCAGCTGCTGCGGATGCAGGGCGGCGGCTACGTCGCGGGCTACGACGTCAGCGAAGCCTAAATTGATCCTGCCACAGTAGTTCTATTTTCCGGGCAACGCGACCGGACGCACATTCCGCCGGGCCGTCGCAGGGGATCGATTGCCTATCGCCGCTGCTTCGCCCAGAAGTCGCGCAGCATCGCGGGGAACTCCGCGCCCGTGGCCGCCGCGGCGCTCGCCTCGGCTGCGGCTGGGCAGCGTGCGGCGTCGCCCGAGCCGTCCAGCTCGTTCAGCCAGCGCTTGGTGGCGCGGAGCGCTTCCGGGCCCTTGGCCAGCAGGTGGTTGACCAGCACGGCAGCCTCGGCGGGCAGTGCGTCCGCCGATGCCGCGAAGTGCGTCGCCAGCCCCTGGGCGACCGCCGCGCGCCCGTCGAGCAGCGCGCCGCCCATCGTGAGCGCACGCACGCGGCCGGGAAGGGCGTTTGCCAGCAGCGCCGGCAGGTTCACCGCGGGGCTCACGCCGATCCGGTGCACGGGGTAGCCAAGCTGCGCGTCGGGTGCCACGATCACGAAGTCGCACCCGGCCAGCACCGCGCACCCGCCGGCCAGTGCCGCGCCCTGCACCTGCGCCACGACGGGGCAGGGGAGCGCGCGCAACCGCTGCACGCATCGGCTGAGCGCACGCACGAAGTCCGCCAGCAGCTCAGGCCGCTCGGCGCAGGCGCCGAGGTCGAACCCCGCGCAGAAGGCTGCTCCCTCGCCGCGCAGCAGCAGCACGTCGATGCGCTCGCCCGGATCCGCCGCGGCGCGTGCCTCGGCGGCCGCCAGCGCGGCATCGAGCGCCGCGAACATCGCCGTGCCCATCGCGTTGCGCCGCGCGGGGTCCGCGAGCGTCAGCGTGCCCTGGCGGCCGTCCTGGTGGAAGTGGGCGATCATCTCAAATCCGTACCGTTTCAACATGGCACGATTTCCACGGCTCGGCATCAACCCATCGCAGCGGCGGGTGGGGGTGCCGGAAATGGTGCAATGTGGACACGGTACGGATTTCCGGGGATCCCGTCTCACACGGCCAAGGCTGGCCCGTAGGGAGATTGCCGGGTCCGATGTTCACCCTCTGGGACCGGTTCGTCGCCGTGTTCCGTCCACGCTCACGCGCGACGGCGCCCCTCCGGACTGTCCGGAGGGGCGTTTTTCACGCCAATTCCAGCCGACGCTCCGCCTGGCGCGTGCGCTCGGCGGCCAGTCCCGCCAGCGCCGAGCGCGCGCCGCGCTCCATGGCAGGCAGGGGCATCGCCGCGGCCGTCACCGGGCGCTCCACGGCTTGCGAAGGCAGCTGCGGCACGTGGACGAACCCCGCGAACGCCGGCTCGCCCGTGCGCAGGCGCCGCTCCAGCACGTGGAACATCACCTCGTTGCACAGGAACGTGCCCGCCGTCATCGAAAGGCTGCACGGCACGCCGGCCATCAGCGCGGCCTCGAGCATGTGCCGCACCGGCAGCGCCGCGAAGAGCGCGTCCGGCGCGCCCGATACCACCGGCTGGTCGTGCACGATCCCGCCGCCGTTGTCCGCGATCGAATAGTCGCGCAGGTTCACCGCCACGCGCTCGATGCTGATCTCGCCGCGCGTGTGGGCCTCGCCGAACATGACGACCGCGTCGGGGCGCAGCGCGTCGAGCGCGGCGTCCAGCATCGCCCGCGCGCTGCCGGGCGCCGTCCCGCCCACGACCGGCAGCACCATGGCGCGCACCTCGCACCCGGGCGCGCCGTCCGCGCCCAGGCGCTGCACCAGCTCCGCCGACGGGTTGACCGGGCTGCCGCCGAAGGGCTGGAACCCCGTGACCAGCACGCGCAGCGGCCGCCCGGGCGCCGCGCCCGACGAATCCGCCGAAAAAGGCCTTGGAAACTCGCTCATCCGGCAGAGCGTAGCGCCCGCATGCAGGGGGTGCTAGAACTATGGCATGGTCCACGTCCTTGCCGCTTCCGGAGCCGAGATCGCGTTCATCGCGCTGGGCATCGCCGTGGGCATCCTGGCGATCGCCGCGCTGTGGCTGATGGCCACGTACAACGGCCTGGTCTCGCGCCGCGTGCGCGTGCAGAACGGGTTCGCGCAGATCGACGTGCAGCTCCGCCGCCGGCACGACCTGGTGCCCAACCTGGTCTCGACGGTGAAGGGCTACATGGCGCACGAGCAGTCGACGCTGGAGGCCGTCACGCGTGCGCGCGCGGCCGCCGTCACCGCGCAGCAGGCGCTGGCCGGCACCCCGGGCGACGCGCGGGCCACGCAGGCGCTGGCGAATGCCGAGGGCGCGCTGCAGCAGGCACTGGGCCGCATGACGCTCCTGATGGAGCGCTACCCCGAACTGAAGGCGAACCAGAACGCCCTGCAGCTGCAGGAGGAACTGGTCACCACCGAGAACCGGATCGCGTTCGCGCGCCAGGCGTACAACGACGCGGTCATGGCCTACAACACCAAGCTGCAGGTCTTCCCCGACGTGCTGGTGGCGCGCATGTTCTCGTTCGTCGCGGCGGGGCTGTTCGAGACCGACGACGCTTCGCGCGCGGTCCCCGAGGTCCGCTTCGCCACGGCGCCGCGCACAGCCTGATCCACCGCGAATCCCGCAAATCGAGACCCCGATGGCCATGGACTTCTTCGAGCACCAGGAGCAGGCGAAGCGCCGGACCGGCGTGCTGGTCGTCCTGTTCGTCGTCGCGGTGGCCGGCACCGTGCTCGGCACGTTCGCGGCGCTCGCGGCCACGGTCGGCGGCGGGAAGTTCGCCAACCCGCAGCTCTTCGCCGGCGTCACGCTCGCCGTGCTCGCCATCGTCGGCATCGGCACGGCCATCAAGTTCGCGCAGATGGCCGGGGGCGGCCGTGCCGTCGCCGCGGCGATGGGCGGCACGCAGATCGACCCGGCCACGCGCGACCCCGACGAGCGCCGCGCGCTGAACGTGGTCGAGGAGATGGCGATCGCGAGCGGCGTGCCGGTGCCGCCCGTCTACCTGATCGACGACGACTCGATCAACGCATTCGCCGCCGGCAACGGGCCGCGCGACTCGGTCGTCGGGCTGACGCGCGGCTGCGTGCAGCAGCTGACGCGCGACGAGCTGCAGGGCGTCGTGGCGCACGAATTCAGCCACATCTTCCACCAGGACACGCGCCTCAACATGCGGCTGGTCGCGTGGCTGGGCGGGCTGATGGCGATGTCGCTGGTTGGGCAGGTGATCCTGCGCAGCCTGCGGTTCTCTTCGGGCCGCGGCAAGAACAACCCGGTCGCCGTCATCATGCTGGTGGCGCTGGTGCTCTTCGTGCTTGGCATCGTCGGCTACTTCTTCGGCCGGCTGATCCAGAGCGCCGTGAGCCGCCAGCGCGAGTACCTGGCCGACGCGAGCGCCGTGCAGTACACGCGCAATCCCGCCGGCATCGCGGGTGCGCTGGAGAAGATCGCGACGGTCGGCAGCCGCCTGCGCGCGCCGTCCGCGCCGGAGTTCAGCCACTTCTTCTTCGCCGCGGGAATCAGCAGCCTGTTCTCGACGCACCCGCCGCTCGAGGAGCGCATCCGGCGCATCCGCGGGCTGGCAGGGGCGGCTGGACTGGCCGGCGGGAACGGTGCGGACGGGCGCGCATCGGGCTCCACCGGGTCCGCGAGCGTCCGCGCCGACGCCGCGGCGTTCGCCGGCACCGCGCCCGCGCGCGCCGCATCCACCGGGAGCCCCGCCGCTCCTGCACCATCCGACGTTTCCGCCGCTGCGCTGCACCGTGCGCAGGCCGCCATCGGGTCGGTCTCCGCCGCGCAGCTCTCCTCCGCTTCGCGCCTGCTGCGCGACGTGCCGCCCGCGTTCCTGCAGGCCGCGCGCGAACCCTTCAGCGCCCGCGCCGTCGTCTGCGCGCTGCTCCTGGCCCCGGACACCGCGGCCATGGCGCGCCAGCTGGAGCTGCTGGGCGCCGATCCCGCGCTGCGCGATGCCGTGGCCGACCTGTCCGCCGTCCACCCCGCGCCACGCCCGGAACACCGCCTGCCGCTCCTCGAGATCGCCGCGTCCTCGCTCACGCTGCTCTCGCCTGCGCAGCTCGCGTCGTTCCGCACGGCGCTTGCCGACCTGATCGCGGCCGACGGCCAGGTGGACCGCGTGGAGTGGACCGTCCGGGTGGTCCTGCGCCGCGCGATCGAGGGCCGCGGGGCCGCGCACCCGGCCCGCACCCGCGGCGCCACCACCGCCGACCTGGCGCTGGTCGCCTCGGTGCTGGCCTGGAGCGGCGCATCCGATGCGGCCGCCGCGCGCCGCGCGTGGTCCGCCGCCCGCGCCGCCGCG
>JBEIFT010000026.1:0-18242 GCA_040382255.1 Phycisphaeraceae bacterium | reverse complement strand
CGCTCCGCTCGCCTGCGCTGCGGCACCGCCAGGCACGGAGGGGGCGGCTACCATGCACCAACTCTCACAAGGGGTGGACCGATGAGAGCGACCCTGTCAGTGTGGCTGACCATCGGCGGAGTGGTCGGCATCTGCGCCGGCAGTGCTTCGGCGCTCTGGCCCGTTCGGTCCGTGATGCGGTGAAGCCGTGCCGGCGATGGTGGCGGAGCGTCAGCAGGCAACGAGTGGACGCCCTGGCCCACCCCGGCCGGGGCATTCGCACTTTGCGGCGTATGTACGGCGTCTTTCGGCAATGGATCGTTATCGGCTCATCCGCGACTCCGCGCTGCTTCGGGCGAACCTCCCTGCGTGCGTGACGCCGCATCGTCCGAGCTGCACCGCAGCCAGTGCGGCTCGGAGCCGTAGAAAGTCCACGCAATCGCCTTGGAGGAACATCGGATCTGGCCTACTTTGCCGGGTCGGGCCCGATTCGCGGTTGTCTCGGATTTCGCCAAGTTGGTTCCAGTGTCACCGGAGCGCGCAATGGATTCGCGGATGTCGCAGCCACGTCGTGAGCGATCGCTTTCGTCTTCGTGTTGGTTCGCCGCATGTGGCCGCATGTCGGCGATTGTGGTCATTGCCGGGGCGAGCTCGAGTGCGGCGGTGGGCCAGAACGGCCCCGTGGTTCGTGTGGACCAGGGCGCGAACTGGACGGCGGCTGACTGGCAGACCTTCTACTCGGCTGACCAGGGCTCGCTGATCATGCCATGGTCATGGATGCAGGCCCTCCGTCAGCCGAACGGCGAACTGTTCCTCCGCGACTCGATGGCCAGGTACGGGTTCATTCCCAACGCCCCGAGCGCCTTGAATCCCCAGGGACTGCCGGTCGGCTTCCTGGTCGCGACCAGCACGACCAGCACGCCGATGTTCTCGATGACGTGCGCCGCCTGCCACGTGCGCGAGATCACCGTCGGCGGGACCAACTATCGCATCGACGGCGGGCCTGCGCTGTCGGACATGGACGCGTTCATGGGAGACCTGGCCCGGTACGTGGATCAACTGCTGAACAGCCCGCTCGCGTTCGCGCAGTTCCAGCAGGCGGTCGGCACGCCCGCCGAGCAACTCCGGATCCAGCTCCAGCAGTGGTACGACCTCAACAACCTGGTGATGGCATCGCAGCTTCCCGCGCAGCCGTGGGGCATCGGCCGCCTCGATGCGCTGAACTTCATCATGAACCGGGCAACTGGCGGTGACATCGGCACCTCGCCCAGCTTCCTGATCCCGGAAAACGTCGCTCCGGGCGATGCGCCGGTGCGTTTCCCGTTCCTCTGGAATTCGGATCGACAGGACCTGACGCAATGGGCAGGCACCACCGTCAACGGGAACGCGGCGTATGCGATGTCCCGGAATGCGACCGAGGCCTGTGGGGTCTTCGGCGTCATGCATCCTGTCGGAACGGACTTCCTGGCAGGGAACTCCCTGAATTACGATGTCCTGGCCGTCATTGGAGACCTGACTCCGAAGATCGGATCGCCGAAGTGGCCATGGCAGGTCGACTACGGCAAGGCTCGCCGTGGAAGCGCGATCTTCGCATCCAACTGCGCAAGCTGCCATGGTGTCCAGCCCGGCCAGGCCCGGCCGCCGGTGTACGACACGTGGGCGACCCCCGTCCACGACGTCGGCACGGACACGCGCTACCACAACACGCTCTCCCGTGTCGCGCCCGTCAGCGGCTTGCTGGCCGGGATGCAGTTCGAAGGCCAGGTGGTCGGTGCCGCCAACCAGCCCAGCCTCTACCTCACCAAGGTGCTGAACAGCTCCGCGCTGTACCAGCGATTCCCGAACATCGACCTGTCGATCCCGGGCCCGGGCGTCGTCGCGAATGGGTACGAGTCGAGGGTCCTGCACGGAATCTGGGCCGCGGCTCCCTACCTCCACAACGGCTCGGTCCCGACGCTTGCGGAGCTCCTGAAGCCGCCCGCGGAGCGGGTGACGAGCTTCCAGGTCGGCCCCAACTACGACATCGTGAACGTGGGCCTGGCGGCGACCCAGCCTGGTGGTTCCGCCACGGTGTTCACGGCCACCGACGGCTCGGGCACGAACCTTGGGTCGGGCAACAGCAACGCGGGCCACGACTTCGGGACCTGGCTGCCCGCTTCGGACAAGGAAGCCTTGATCGAGTACCTGAAGATCGCGGGAACGTGCTTTGAGGACGCGAATGCCGATGGGAACGTCGACGGTGCCGACCTGGGCATCCTCCTGAGCCAATGGGGTGCATGTTCGTCCGTCGCCTGCCAGTGCGACTTCAACGGCGATGGCGCCGTGAACGGCATCGACCTTGGCCTGCTGCTGTCGAAGTGGGGTGCCTGCGTCAACTGACGCGCTCAGCCGCCGGCGGGCCGGACCGCCGCGATCCCGCAGATCGGGCAGTCGTCGAGGAAGTCGCGGAACTGCGCCGGGTCGGCCCCGGGCGCGACGTGCGCGTCGACGAAGCGGAACTCCCGGAACCCGACCTCTTCGAAGACCTCGCGGTACGTCTCGGGCGCGATCCAGAAGTTGTCGAAGATGCAAGCGTCGCCGGTCATGGGCTGGATCGACCAGGTGATGGACGAGCCCTCCCGCTGCGGCTTCTCGATGTACCGCAGGAAGCTGAACTCCGGGTAATAGCGGTATCGCTCGGGCGCGGTCCGTGGGTTGTCGTTGACCCCGCAGAGCCTGCCGCCGGGCTTGAGGCTGCGGAAGGCGGACTCCGCCATCCGGCGCAGCTGGGCGCGGTCCTGCGCGTAGTTGAAGAGGTAGGCCGCCATCACGACGTCGAAACCCTCGAGCCCGCGCACGTCGGCTGCGTCGCAGACCGAGTAGGTGATCCCGCGGGGGCGCGCGGTCTCGGCCTGGCGTGCGAGTTCGATCATTCCGGCGGAGAGGTCGACGCCGTGGACGCGCGCCGCGCCGCGGTCGGAGAGCGACCTGGCGTAGATCCCGTCGCCGCACGCCAGGTCGAGGACGGACCGGCCCCGGACGTCGCCGATCAGGCCGAACAGCGTCGGCTGCTCGACCTGCAGCCGCCAGGGCAGCAGCTTCGATGCGGCGTATTCGTCGGCGATGGCGTCGTACTCAGCCATCGGTGCGCTCCACGCGTGACGCGTTCGGCCGGCATGCCTGCTTCGTGGCGCGGATCGTCATGCGGGGAGCGTAGCTCCGTCGCGCCGCGCGCGAGCGAGGGCGGTTCGTGGGCGGTCGTGCATTCCGTGGGATACGATCGCCGGGGACGGTTTCGCGTGCATCTGCGTCGCCCCGGCACCGTCGATCCCAAGGAGCGCTCGATGAGCCACGCCCGACCCTCGGACCTTCGGGTCTCCACGCCCACCGACACCACGATCGTCCTCACGCGGACGTTCGGCGCCCCGCGCCGGAAGCTGTGGGAGGCGATGTTCACGCCGGACAGCATGCGCGCGTGGTCGTCGCCCCCGCCGGGGTGGACCATGACCGTCTGCGAATGCGACCCCCGGGTGGGCGGCGCGCTCTGCATGGTGTCCAAGACAGCGGAAGCGGACCCCGCCATGACGCTCCACGGCGTGTTCACCGAGGTGGTCCTGCACGAGCGGGCCGTCCATACCGAGGCGATGGCGCTGGGGTCCGGCGAGGTGATCGGCTCGCTGGTGGAGACGCACGAGTTCGCGGAGCAGGGCGGCGTCACCACGATGCGCATCACGCAGGCGTATCCGTCGAAGGATGCGCGGGACGAGGTGATCGCGTCGGGCATGCCCCACGGGATGGAGGCCTGCTACGAGCGGTTGGACTCGCTGCTTGCCCAGAACGCATAGCGCGGGCTGCGCGACCGCGACGCGCCGGGTCTGCGCAGCGCCCCGGGCTCAGGGCGTCGCCTTGCGTCCCGCGGCCGTCATCTCGTCCACCAGCGCCCCCGCGCCGTACACGGTGCGCATCGCCTCCAGCATGCCGCGCACGTCGACGGCCACGGCGCGGTTGCGCGTGACGTCGTACGCCACGTCGCCTGCCAGGCTGTCCAGGTTGCCGTCGAAGATCAGCCCGACCACGCGTCCCTTCGCGTCGACCATCGGCGATCCGGAGTTGCCGCCGATGATGTCGTTCGTCGTGACGAAGTTGAACGGCGTCGCCGGGTCGAGCCGCTTCCGCGCCTCGAGCCACGACTTCGGCAGCTCGAAGGCCGGGTCGCCCGCGCGCGACTCTGCGCGCGTGAACGTCCCGCCGAGCGTCGTGAACGCCGGCACCGCGGTGCCGCCCTCGGTGGTCCAGCCCCTGACGGTGCCGTAGCTCATGCGCAGCGTGAACGTGGCGTCCGGGTAGACCGAGTCGCCGAACGCGGCGAAACGCGCGGCGGCGATCCTGGCGTACCCGAGCCGCTGCGGGGCGTCGACCTGGTCCTCCCAGGCCTTGCGCGCCGCGCGTG
This sequence comes from Phycisphaeraceae bacterium, assembly GCA_040382255.1. Lineage (GTDB taxonomy): Bacteria > Planctomycetota > Phycisphaerae > Phycisphaerales > SM1A02 > UBA966. The sequence continues at coordinate 13,834 of JBEIFT010000026.1, read as the reverse complement.
CGTCGCCGTCGATCGACGCCATGAACGCGATCATCGGGTCGTCCATGTCGGGGTTGCGCCGGGCGGCCACGTCGGCCAGCTTCGTTCCGCGGACCAGCTCGGTCGCGCGGGCGCGCGGGCTCTTGCCGGCCAGCAGGCGCTTCACCAGCGGATCGTCCAGGCCGCGTTCCTCGGCCAGCCCCGAGAGCGTCCACGTCATCCGCTCGATCTCGAGCTGCGGGTGGATGGGCGCGGGCGAGTAGAGGTCCGCCTCCATCGACTTGCGGTTGGCGTCGCCGAACTCCGGCAGCCGATCCGCGCTCGGCTTGGCGTCCTCGGCCTTCATGCGCAGCAGCGTGCGTGCGATCCGCGCCAGGTCGCCGCCGCGCATGCGCCGTTCGAGCGCGAAGTAGTCGGGCGCGACGCGCTTCCACGCATCCAGCGACGCCGCCACCATCCGCCGGCCGTCCTCGAAGTCCTTCGCCTCGGGCTTTCCGGCCAGGCGCTTGAGGAGCGCCGCTTCGTCGGCGCGCTTCGACTCGACCAGCGCCGGGTCCTGCAGCGCGTCGAGCAGGCCCTGCGTCGCCTTTCGGCCGTTCTGCGTGCCGAAGAAGTCCTCGCGCGCGATGCGCGCCTCCTCCGCGCCGCGGCCCATGAAGGTGGCCTGCTTCACCTCGTTGCGCCAGAGCCTGCGCAGGCCCATCGGTTCCTCGACGTCGCGCAGGAACGCCACGTGGTCGGCCGTGAACAGCCGGTTGGTGCTGCCCGGGTGGCCCCACGTGAACACGAGCTCGCCTTCCTTCGCGCCGTCGGCGTCCCATTCCAGGAAGTGCTCGGGCTTGAGCGGCTTGCCGTCCTGGTAGATGCGGAAGAAGCAGCAGTCGAGGTCGTACCGGGGGAACTCGAAGTTGTCTGCGTCGCCGCCGAAGAACGCGATCGCCGTCTCGGGCGCAAAGACGAGGCGGACGTCGCGGAACGTGCGGTAGCGGTAGAGGTGGTAACGGCCGCCCTGCCAGAGCGTGACGACCTCGCTCGTGAGCCCGGTTTCCTTCTCGCTCGCGTCCTCGATCGCGGTGATCGCCTTGCGCCGCGCGGCGCCGGCCGCGGCCACGTCGGCGGCGCCCTTCGCCGCCGCGTTGACGCGGTCGGTGACGTCCTCGATCGACCACAGCACGTTCAGCTCGAGGTCGGGGCAGGGCAGTTCCTGTCCTGCATCGCGCGCCAGGAACCCCGTCTTCAGCAGGTCGCGGTCGGGCGTCGAGAGCTTCGCCAGCATGTCGCTTCCCACGTGGTGGTTCGTCATCACCAGCCCGTTCGGGCTGACGATCGACCCCGATCCGCCGGTCGAGAACCGCACCGCCGACTTCTGCAGGTGCTCGAGCATCGCCGGCGTGGCCTCGAAGCCGTACCTCGACTTGAGCTCGGCGGCAGGGATCGCGTTCGGAAGCCACATGCCTTCCTCGGCGAGCGCGGCGGGGCAGAGGGCGAGGCAGAGCGCGGCGGCTCGCGCGGCGGTGAGGATTGCGGAGGATCGCATGGCGGAAGCGTATCCCGCCGCGGGCCAGGCATCCTCGCGCCGTGCGCCGCCGCCTGCGGCCGAAGGGCGCCCGGCTCAGGTCAGCACGTCGCCGACCGGCTGCGCGGGGCCTGGCAGCGGTTCGTCGCCGATCCTCTGCCTGAGGTTTATCTCGATGGTGCGCGAGATCGCCCCGAGCGGGAGGTCATTCGGATCGGTGCCGAACGGCATCTCGATCTCGTCGCCCACGACGTCCAGGCCGAAGAAGGCGTAGGAGACCAGGACGGACACCACGGGCGTGTAGATCCCCACGGAATCGACCAGCCCGAACGGCAGCGCGTAGCAGTAGACCGCCGTGATGCGGTGGATGAGGGTCGTGTACGAGAACGGGATCGGCGTGGTCTTGATGCGCTCGCATGCGCCCTGGATGTCGGTGAAAGAGGTCAGCGACGCCTCGAGGACGGGCAGGTGCATCTCGTGCACCCAGCCGCGCGACCATGCGTCGCGCAGGCGCTCCGCGGTGCCCTGCGTGATCGCGTAGGGTCGGTTGCGCTCGGTCTTCAGGCGTTCAAGCTCGTCGGCCGGGAGGAAGGGGACGAGTTCCGAGAGGTCGTCGGCGTCGCGAAGCGACAGGCGAAGCGCGTGCACGAACGCGATCGTCCGCAGCACCAGCTCGCGACGGAGCGCGGCGACCGCCGCGGCTTCGTCGTCGGAGGCCCGCGCCGGACCGACGAGCATCAGCACCTGTCGCGCGAACGTGCGCGACGTGTTCACGAGCGCGCCCCACAGCTTGCGTCCCTCCCACCAGCGGTCGTAGCTGGCGTTGTTCCGGAAGCCGAGGAAGATGCCCAGCGCGACGCCGATGAGCGTGAACGGCAGCGGCGTGAGGTTGGGGTGCCAGTCGTGCCGCTCCTCGAGCGCCGTAACCACGATCGCGACGGCGGCGACGCCGAGGATCCGGTACTTCGTTCGGGGCAGCTCGCTTCCGCGGTACCGGAACACGATGTGCCACCAGGTGGGGTTCCTTGGGACGAGCATGGCGTTGGAGTTCTACCACGCGAGGCCGCGGGCTCAGCGGGCGCGGCCCGTGGCCTTCCGCGGCGTCTTGGCAGGGGTCTTCTTCGTCGGCTTCGTCGCCACCTTCGTCGCCACCTTCTTCGTGCCCGCCGCCGGCTTGAGCTTCTTCCCGTCCGGCCCGCGCCCCGTGCTCGCCAGCATCTTCACGTAGTTCGCGACGTACGCCTTCGCAGGCGTGCGGCGGATCGCCTCGCCGACGACGTCGAGCGCGGCGTCCTCCGCCTTCCTGAAGCGCACGCAGCAGCCGCCCATGTTGAGCTTCTTGCCGGACTTCGCCCACGCCTTCTGGAACCACGCGCGCTCGGCCTTGTCGGCGTACACGCTCATCAGGTAGACGGTGAGGCAGTTCTTCTGGCTCGCAAGCGCGGCCATCATGAGCGGCTTGCTCGGGTCGCAGTGGTAGCCGAGCGGCCACACGCGGTGCGGCACGGCGTAGCCGATCATGCCGTAGAGCATGCACTCCTCGTACTGCTTGTCGAGGTTGGCGCGGATCACCTTGCGCACCGCCTCGATGCCCGCGCGGCGGTCGGCGGGGAGGGACTCGAGGTACGCCTTGACGGTGGGGGCCTTGCTCTTCATGCGGGCAATCTACGGCCGTGCACGCCGGGTCTGCGCCCTCACGCGCCCGAGGGCAGTCAAACCGCCGCGCGCTCCCCCAGCGCCCCGGCCACCGCACGCTGGAACACCGCTTCCTCCGGCTGGATTCCGGTCCACTGCGCGAAGACCTGCATGGCCAGCTGCACCAGCATCTCGACACCGTCGACCACGGAGCAGCCGCGTTCGCGCGCGGCCTGCAGGAAGGGCGTGATGCGCGGGTTCGTGATCACGTCGACCGCCAGGCAGCCTGGCTCGACGGTGGACCAGTCGACCGGCACGGGCTCCAGCTGCGGTGCGCAGCCCAGGTGCGTCGCGTTCATCAGCATCGTGGTGCCGGGCGGCAGGCGCACCGGCGACTTCCACTGCTGCCACCCGCACGGCACGCCTGAGCCGCGCTGCACGCGTTCCGCGACCTCGCGGCCCTGCTCCTCGCGGCGCGTGACCAGCGTCAGGTGCGCCGCGCCTGCCCACGCGATCTCCATGGCCATCGCACGGCCCGCGCCGCCCGCGCCCAGCATCACCACGCGCTGGCCCTCCAGCGGCGCCACCTTCGCGATGGCCTTCACCACGCCCTTGCCGTCGTTGTTGTGGCCGACCAGGCGGCCGTCGCGGATGGTCACGTAGTTCGCCGCTCCGATCGCGCGCACGTCGTCGTCCACTTCGTCCAGCAGCGGGATGACCGCCACCTTCCACGGGACGGTGATGCACATGCCGCGGTAGCCGAGCGGGCGCAGCGCCCTGACGGCCAGCGCCAGGTCGGCCTCGGTGGCGATGTCGTTCTTCCAGAACTGCCAGTTCAGGCCGTGGTGTGCGTAGACCGCGTCGAACATGCGGTCGATGGGGTTCTCCGCCACGGGGTGGCCGAGCATGCCGGTCATCTGCTTCTGCGGGGCGATCATGTCCATCGTGGGTGCCGCCGCGGAACCGCGGCTGGGCTCAACGTACCACGCACATCGACGCCTGGAACCGCGCGCCCTGCGGGGTCAGCGCCGGCACCCACGTGCGGCCGCCGTCCTTCGAGACCTCGGCGCCCGTGCCGGGCTCGTCGGCGGCGAGGGGGCGGCCGGCCCACGTCATGGCGCGCATCGACGAGATCCAGTCGAGGCCCTCGGGCATCGCCTGCACCGAGACGGAGAGCACCTCGCGCGTCGAGGACGGCAGGATGCCGACGACCGTGAGGAGACGCGTGGACGCCGGCACGCCGGCCTGCTCGCCGGCGGGACCGTAGGGCTGCGTCACCGCCACGCGGTCGACGACGAGCGGCGCACCGCCGTCACGGAACCGCACCGTGACGCGCACGGGGAACCCGGTGTCCGGGATCGGCCGGCGCATGCTGGGCACGGGGTTCCAGCCGGTGACCTTCACCGACGACGAACCCGCGATGTTGCCCGGGCTTGCCACCAGCCGCAGCGCGCTGATCGAGGTGACCCCAGCCGGTAGCGCCTGCCGGAGCACCGTCACCGTGGGGTCGTAGGCGCCAGGCTGGTCCGACTGCAGCGGCAGCCCCAGGTTGATCTGGCCATCGGCGCAGCCCGCGAGCGTCGCAAGCGGCGCCAGGCCGGGCACGTCGCTGCACGCCAGGCCGCGGCCCCAGAAGAACGCGCCCGCGCCGTAGCACTGCGCGAGCGTGGCCTGCCCGCACTGCCCGTTCGCCAGTTCGCCGGCGCCGGTGCGCGGGTCGTCGAACGAGACCACGTTGCGGCTGCCCGCGTCGGTGTCCCAGGCGAGCGCCTGGCAGTCGAACGTCGCGGGATAGACCAGGCTCGGCGCATGGATCGGGTCGGGACGCATCGGCCGCGGCGGGGTGCCGGGGCCGTCGCGGAACGTGTCGCCCAGGTAGCAGCGCAGCACCGGGTTGCCGTTGCAGTCGGCGACATACGCCGACGGCAGCGAGGCCGGGCACGGGCCCCAGTGCGCGAGCAGCGCGCCCAGGTCGGCGGCGTCGACGGTGCCGTTGCCGTCGAGGTCCGCGATGCAGGGGGCAGGCGCCGCGCCGCACGCGCCCCACGCGGCCAGCAGCACCGAGAGGTCGCCGCCGTCCACCGCGCCGCTTCCATCGAGGTCTCCGAAACCGATTCCGCCGCCGCCAAGCGTGGCCGTCATCGCGTAGCCGAAGCCCACATTGCCCGACGCGGCGACGGACTGCCACTCGATGAACACGCCCGCCGGTCCGCTCGCGCGCACGGTGCGCGCGGCCATGACCTCCCAGGCGCCCGACGCCATCACGACGTCGCTGTCCCACAGCGCCGCGCCGGTGGTTGCATCGATGATGCGCACGCGCGCCGCCGGTGCGGGCGCGCCGTTCAGGAGCATGACGCCCAGGCTTGCCGTGTTGACCGTCACCGAGACCCTACCCGCGGGGTTCCGCACGTTGCGGACGCAGTGGAAGGATGCGTCGATCGGCGTGATGCCGTCGCCCAGGATGATCGACTTCGAGTTCCCGACCCACGGCTCGTCGTCCGCGCACGTGGCGGGCGCCGTGCGTTCGCCTACCTGCAGCAGGCGGTTCGCCGAGCCGGCGAGCGTCGCGTTGCCGCCCGGTGCCACGCGCGTGGGGTCCGCGACGTCCGTCAACGTGCCGCGCGCGGCCGAGGCCATGAGCGCCAGGTAGGTGCGCGATGCGACGGTGATGGGCACCGCCTGCTCCTCGGCGGTGGGCGGGTGGCGCTGCAGGTAGAGCGCGGCCGCGCCGGCGACCACCGGCGACGCCATCGACGTGCCGCGGAGGAGTTTGAGGCCCGCGGGCGCGTCCTGCCAGTCGGCCGCCAGGATTCCCGCGCCGGGCGCCCAGATGCCGACCTCGGGCCCGTGGTTCGAGAAGACCGAGGGGTGGTCGTCGATGTCGGTCGCGCCGACCGTCAGCACGAACGCCGACGCGGCCGGGTACATCCACGCGGCCGGCCACGACTCGTTGCCCGCGGCGACGATGACCGGGACGCCCTTCAGGAACACGTTCGCGATGGTCTCCTCGATCACCGTGGCGGACTCGCCCTGGTGCTCGGCGCTCAGCGAGATGTTGATGACCGCGGGCAGCTGCACGTTGCCCGGGATAAGCACCCAGTTCAGTGCCGCGACGAGCGACGACGACGGATACGTCCCCGTCGGGCCCGTCACGCCGAGCGCGACGATGCCCGCGCCGCGCGCCGGCCCAGTGGTGGCGCCCGCCGCGCAGCCGGCCACGTGCGTGCCGTGGCCGTTGATGTCGTGGCCGCCGTTGCCGCCGGCACCCGTGTAGAAGGTCTGCATGTTCCGGATGCGACCGGCGAATTCGGCGTGGTCCGGGTTGATGCCGCTGTCGATGATCACCATCGTGACGCCGGTGCCGTCGGCGCCGTGCGGGTCGAACGCGGGCGCCAGGCCGTTGGGCTGCGAGATGCGACGCAGCGCCCACGGGTCCGGGCTGTTCGGGTCGGCCGGCGCGTCGCCCGGCAGCATCGCGACCGTGCCCGTCATGTCGGGCGCGACGCGCGCGACCAGCGGGTGCCTGCGCAGCGCGTCGACCTCGGCCGGCGAGAGCGGCGCGGCGAAGCCGATCAGCGCGTGCTCGTAGCGGAAGCGCACGCGCGCGGCGCCGATCGTCTCGGCCAGCACGCGGTCCAGGAGCTTCGCGGCCGCGGCGGGATCCGTCGTGCGCGGCCGTGCGCGCAGCTGCACCAGGTAGGAGGGCAGGCCGGTGGCGTCATCGATCGCCTGGCCGGGAAGGGCGGGGCCGGGAGCTGGCGCGGCGGCGTCGGCCTGCGCGGGGGCGGTGGCTTCGACGCCGACGCCTGCCGTGCAGGGAACGGCGCCGATCAGCGCGAGGGCGCCGCTGAGGACGAGGGCGCTGGCAGGGGACCGAGCGGGGCAAAGCTGGTGCATTCGCGGGACTTTGCCACGGATCCGCCCGAGAACAACCGCTTGTACGCGGGTTTGGCACAGGATCCGGGGGGGTGGCGGCCGCCGCGGACCCGCCCCGGGCGTCCCGGCCAAGTTCGTGCGCTCGTCGGGGTCGGCCTGCAGGTCGTACAGCTCGACCAGCGGCCGGCCGTCGGTGCCCTTCAGGTCGAGGAAGCGCATCAACTTGTACCGCGCGGTGGCGACGCCCTCGTGGCGCGGGACCGTGTGCGGGCCCTTCGATTCCTCGAAGCGGTCGTACGCGGCCTCGCGGAACGGCTTGTCCTCGGCGCGCACCGCCACGCCCGCCGCATCGAGGAACGTGGGCGCGAAGTCGAGGTTCTGCACCAGCGCGGTCGAAGCCGTGCCCGCGGGGACGTTGTGCGTCGGTGCGGTTGGCGCCGTAGCCTCAAACCCCATGCTCGAACGCCGCAACTTCATCGCGACCATCGCAGGCTCCGCCGCGCTCGCACCGCTGGCTTCCGCGTGGGGCGGCGTGCCCGCGCCGCCGGCTTCGGCAGCGGGCGCCGGCGTCGATCCGAACGGTGCGGAGCCCGGGACGCTGCTGCGCCGGGAACGCATCGACACGCGCATCCGGGGCGCACAGGCCTGGCGCGTGCGCTACGCAACGCGTGACGTGAACGGCGTGGCGCATGAATGCAGCGGGCTCGTCATCGCCCCCGCTGCCCGGGGCGACGCGCGGCCGATCCTGACGTGGTGCCACGGCACCACCGGCTTGGGAGACGCCGCGTGCCCGTCGGCACAGCCCGACCCGGCGCGCGAGCTGGTCACCTACTTCAGCGCGGAGGCGACGCAGCAGATCGACTACGGGGTCCCGGGGCTGCAGGGGCTCATCGATGGGGGCTGGGTCGTCTGCGCCACCGACTATCAGGGGCTCGGGACGCCTGGCATGCACCAGTACACGGTGAACCGGACGAACGCGCGCGACGCGGTGAACATCGCGCACGCGGCGCGGCAGCTGGACATCGGGGCGGGCACGGCGCTCGGCTGCATGGGATGGTCGCAGGGCGGCGGCGCCGCGGCCGCGGTGGCCGAGCTCGATGCGGCGGACTTCGGAGCGCTGCGGCTCGTCGGCACGGTCCCCATGTCGCCTGCGGCTGCCGCGATCGCGATCGAGAGCCCTGCGGGACCGTCCGCGGCGCTGTCCGACACGAAGGTCGCTCCCGACTCGCACCTCGTGATGCTGCTTGCGGGCCACCAGGCGGCGAACCCCTCGAAGCTGGCGCTGCCGGACGTGTTCACGCCGCTCGGCGTGGCGATCCTCGACGGCGCCTGGCGGGCGCAGCCGGTGCACCACCTCAACGACACGATCGCCCGGTTGTTCCGCCTGAAGGGCCCCATCCTGCAGCCCAAGCCCGCGAACTTCGATGCGTGGAAGGCGGCGATCGCCGCGGGTTCGGCGGGGACCCGCAAGCCGATCGCGCCGGTCCTGGTGTGCATCGATTCGTTCGAAGGCGGCACCGTGGTGCCGGTTGCATGGCAGACGGGGTACATCGACGCGGTCCGTAAGCTCGGCGGCACCGTCGAGTCGCGCGAGTACCCGCACGACGACCACTTCTCGCTCCCGCGGTCGTGCGTGGCCGACGCCCAGGCATGGCTGAGGGCGCGCCTGTGATTCGCCCGGTTCGGTCGGTGGTCCTGCTGCCGCTGCCGGTGATGCTCGGCGCCTGCGCCTCGGTCCAGCCCGGCATGCCGCCGCGGGTGCTCACGAAGCTCGGCGAGCCGGCCTCGATCCGCGTCGGCACGGACGAGCACGCGATCGAGGTCCAGGTGAGCACGCGGCGCGAGGGCGCGGACGTGCGCGTCGATGCCGTGCTCACCGAGACCGGCGTGGCGGAGCCTCGCATGGGGACGGCGGTGGCGAAGGTCGAAGCGCACGCGCCGTAGCCGCGGTCGCGCGGCACCGCGACCGACGCAGGCCGCTCCGCTATCGTGCAGGCATGCGGTCTCCTACGGTCGATCGAGTGCTTCGCGCAGCGGAGGGTGTGCAGCACGCCCTCTCGGCGCTGCTCGGGTCGATCGGCGTGGAGCGCCCGCGCATGAGTGACCTGCGCGACCGCTTCGGCCTGGACAAGTCCGTCGCGAGCCGGGTGGCACGCGCGATCCGATCGAAGGACGCGGGTTCCGCCGTGCGCGAGCTGCCCGGCGCCGAGATGCTGGAGCGCCTGGTAGCCCGCGCGAAGGAACTCGGAGCGGGCCCGGAGGCGGTCGCCGCGGCGCGCGCGGCCATCGCGGAGCTGGACTTCGCGATCCGCGGCTTTCCGGGAGACCGCCCGGCGCTCCTGACGGCCGTTGCCGGCCGCCCGGCATCAGGGCAGGGGGCGACGGTTTCGCCCGCCCGGCAGCGCGCCGCGCGGCGCGGGGCGTACGACGCGTTCCTCTTCGCGCAGGGGATCGCGTGCGAGACGACGTCGTGCATCACGATCCTGGGGCCCGGAAGCAAGCCTGGGATGCTCCATCAGGCGATGGTGATCGCGACTACAGGCCTGCGGCGGTTGCGGCGCGGTAATCCGTATGCGGTGCTGAGCCTGCAGGGGAATCCGGGATCGAACGCGGCGTACGACCGGACCACCCTTTCCGGGGCGCCGTTGCTTGACGACCCGACGATCGCGCTGATCCCCGAGTTCTGTTCGCCCGCGGCGTCGCAGCTGCTGCTCGAGCGGCGCGGGAAGTACCTCTCGCTGGTGCTGGAACCGACGGTGCCTGCGCTCGACCAGCCGATGGACCTCGCCTACGGCCTGGTGAACCTCGACTTCGAATCGAGCCGTGCCACCGACGAGAATCGCTGGACGCAGACCTCGTACACCTTGTCGCGCCCGTGCAAGCTGCACGTCCGCGAGGTGCTGCTGCACCGCGGCACCTTCCATGGGTGCATGCCCGAGGTCGTGTTCACCATCGAGTCGGTGCCGATGGCGCGCTCCGAGATGACCGGTCCCGACCGCAGCGGGCGCGGCGCGGTCGACCAGGCCGCCGGGTTCGTCGCGATGGGCCGCGGCTACGACACGCGCGGAAAGGCCGACGAGGACTTCGTGGTCCCGATGGGGCGCCGAGCGTTCGAATTGATGGGCCGCGACCCGTCGGAGTACGACCGCTTCCGGATGGTGATCGAGTACCCCTTGCCGTTCGTGCGTGGCGAGGTGTGGGTGCGGCTGCCGGAGTAAGTCCAATAATAACAACTTTGGATTGGTCCTGCGATATCTTTGGCAGCGCGCCCGTTCTTCGAAAGAATCTTGTCTTCGAAAGAATCTGTCCTCGGCTGGGCGGCGAATCGGTGCCCGGGGCACTCCGCTCGCGGAGGCCCGAATGACGCCCTCGTTCGAAGAAAGGCACACCCGATGCGACCCACGCTGTCTCTCCTCGCTGCCGCCTGCACGGCCGCGCTCGTCTCGGCGGCCACCGCCGACGTCCCGTTCCAGCCGCTCGCCGACTTCGGCCAGGGCGGGAGCCCCTACGACGTGAACGCCGCCGGCCGCATCGTCGGCGCGGTGAACGTCGGCTCGCCATCCGGTCCGTACGTCCCGGTGGTGTGGGAGACCACGACCTCCGCGCCGGTCGTGCTCCCGAACCAGTTCGGCGGCTACGCCACGGCCATCAACTCGAACGGCGACATCGTCGGCACCGAGTTCCAGCAGTCCGGGATCTACGGCACGCCGATCCTGTGGGTGAACGGCTCGGAGCGCGTGGTTCTTCCCGACCTCGGCGAGGGCGGCTACGCCACCGACATCAACGAGGCCGGCGTCGTCATCGGCCAAGTCATCTCCAGCGGCAATTACCTGGCGGCGCGCTGGGTCAACCGGCAGCTCGAGGTGCTCGCGGTGCCCGCGTTCGAGACCCCGGACGGCATCGTCTGGACCCTGGCCAACAGCATCAACTCCTCGGGTGTCATCACGGGCACGGTCCGTGGCATGGCGGGCTCCGGCACGCCTTCGGCTGCGGTCCGGTGGGAACCGAACGGCGACGTGTCGATCGTCCCGAGCGATGGGCTCGAGACGAAGGGAGTCTCGATCGACAACCTCGGCGGCGTGCTCATCAACGGCTACTTCGGGTCCGGCTCGGTCCGTGCCCCGGCCCTCGTGCAGCCCGACGGCGCGGTGAACGTGCTCTCGGTGCCGCCCGACCTGTCCGGCTGCTGCGGCGCGATCTCCACCACCATGAGCCGCAACGGCATCGTCGCCGGCTACTTCTACGCGACCGTGGGCGGCACATTCGGGATCAAGGCAGTGGCGTGGCCGAACGGGGTGTTCACCCCGCTCGAGATGCCGGCCGGCCAGCGTTGGGCGTTCCCCTCGGGCGTCGGCAGCAACGGCATCGTGTTCGGCTCGGCGACGGACGGCGTGACCGGCCGCTCGGTGCCCGGCTTCTGGGCGCTCGACCTTCCGCCCGCGACGCTGATGGCGGGCAATGCGTCCGGTGCCCGCGGGCAGTCCGTGCAGCTCTCGGCCACCAGCATGCGTGGCACGAGCCGCAACGTCGGCCACAGCGTGACCGTGCGCGTGAACGGGACCGCGGTCGGCCAGGCGATCACCGATGCGAACGGCGTCGCGCGGCTGAACTACACGATCCCCGTGAACACGTCCGGTTCCTCGCTCTCCGTCCGCTTCACCGACGAGAACGGCGCGGTCATCGACCGCACGATCGTCGTCGGATCCGGCTGCCGCCCGGGCGACCTGAACTGCGACGGCGTGGTGAACGGGGCCGACCTCGGCACGCTGCTCTCGCAGTGGGGCTCGGCAGGGTCCGCCGACCTCAACGGCGACGGCGTGGTGAACGGCGTCGACCTGGGCCGCCTGCTCGGCGACTGGGGCTGAGGAAGGCCGGATCGGTCAGTCGGTCAATTGTCCAGGGACGCGCCCGACGGGGCGCGTCCCTGTCGTTGGCGCGCGCTCAGTTCCACGCACCAAGCAACCGGCCGAGGTCCGCCCCGTTGACGATGCCGTCGCCGGTGAGGTCCGCCGGGCCGGAACCGCCCCATGCGCCGAGCAGCGTGCCGAGATCGGCACCGTTGACCGTCCCGTTGCAATCGAGGTCGGCCGCGGGGCAGGGCGGGGTCCAGTAGCGGCGAATCGCGTCGGTGCTCGCGACGAGCAGGCTGCCGTCGTCCGCGATCGCTGGTCCGCCCTGGCTCATGCCCGTGACCGGCATCGACCATTGCAGCTCGAGCGAGCTTCCGAAGACGCGCAGGTCCGCGGGGCCTCCGCCGGCACCATGGGAGTTGTTGTGGAAGATCCGCCCGCGCGCATCGATCGCCACCATCGAGGACGTGAAGCCGCTGGGCGAGAGGACCTGCACCGCAGACTCGGCGCGCAGCGCCCCCGTGAGCTGGTCCCGGATCTGGAGCGTGCCCTGGAGGGAGAGCATCGTCACGCCGCCGTCCGGGGTGACGCCATGACGGGCGAACGGCTCACACAGGGCGGGCTGGCTCCACAGGAGCTGGAAGCCGGTGCCGGTGTCGCGGAACGCGTACAGCTTGTCGAGCGTTCCCTCGTTGCTCGTCCGCAGGTAGAAGACGAGCCCGCCCGGCGCGCAGAAGGGCGAGTTCTGGCAGAGGAAGCCCGGCATGACCTGGCTGCTGTAGAGGCGCTGGCCGGTGGCGGCGCTGAACCGCGAGATCCGCTGGCCGCCTGGGCCCACCTCGTCCAGGTAGATCGCGTCCCCGTCACGTGCAGGGCCGCAGTTCCCGCTCACGCTGCAGCTTCGCGCGACGGACCACCTGGTGGCGCCGGTGGAGGCATCGAAGCGCCGCATCTCGAGATTCGACGTGAAGATCGGGTCACCGTTGTCCATGAACACGATCCCGTCGTAGCTGCCGGTCGCGATCTGGACGTCGGACACCCAGAGCACGTTGCCGTTCTGGGCATCCAGGCAGTAGACGGGCGCCGAGGAGCTGCTGCCATTCCCCCCACGGCCGACGTAGACCCGGCCGCCGTGCGCGCCGTAGACCACCGTCGTCCAGTCGCCCGGGTCGAACGGGCACGTGAATGTCCAGAGCGTGCCGCCCGTGGCCATGGTCAGGCAATAGACCATCGAGTCGTTCGGCCCGACCACCGGGTTCTGGGCCTGCGTCTGGCGGACCCAGAACATGCGGTCCCCGTCGACGATCGGCGACCACGAGATCAGTGTCGGGATGTCGGTGCGCTGCCACGCCTGCGCCGCGGAGGATGGCCCGACCGCCGCCGTGCGTCCATTCGCCTGCGCGTTGCCGCCGAGGTTGGACCAATCGCCGACGGCGACGGCACTGAGTGCGAGCAGCGCGGTGAAGGTCGTCGTGGCGAGACTGCGGTGCGTCATTGCGATCGGGGGCATGTGTTTCAGACTAGCCCGGCTTGGAGGCGTGGCCAACGGCCGCATGGGACGTTGACGACCGCCTCGCCCGGCTTCGTGAGCGCGCGCCGCGCCGGGCGGCGCGAGCCCGCGGGCAGCGTCACCTGGACCACGTCGACCGTGCGGTAGCTCTGCCACCCGCACGTCGCTGGCTCGGTGGACTCGGGGCTGTCGGTCGCGGTGGCGCCGCAAGCGATTCACGGGTGTCCGTGAGCAAGCAGGTGATAAAAACAGTACCCAGCGCCAGTAGAAGGGCCTCAGCCATAAGCGGGTGGGCGTTTCAATTTCCTCGATGGGGGTTGACATCGTCCCCATCCGTGCCATTATCGGGGTCGCCGCCACCCTTGGGCGGATTCCCTTTCGTCTGCACCCTCGTACCTCAGAGTTGGAGCCCTTTCCCATGCTGATCCGCACTTCCGCAGCCGCGCTCGCGGTTTTCGTCGCCTCCGG
>JBEIFT010000025.1:0-18422 GCA_040382255.1 Phycisphaeraceae bacterium | reverse complement strand
GGGGGCCTCGGTCGCTCAGACACTTCCCCGCCGGCGCAATGGCGCCGTCGGGGACAACTCGCTTGATGAGGCCCCCTCCGGCCCGTGCTCGGCTCTGGGCGCCGTTCGACATGTCGTCGTGCTGCAAGGGCAGCACGACGATTGTCCAAGGAACGTCCGCCGGCGAGCGCCCGCAGCGAGCATTGGCCTCCTCCGGAGCGACGTACGAGGCCATGAGGCACGCGTACCACGGTTCGAATACTCCTCGGGTCGTTCCACGTGCCGAATCGGCCGACGACGATGACGAGCGGAACCTGGTGGAGCGAGGAAGTTCGCGGAGGAGGGGGCCAAGCGCAGCGAAAGGGCGCGGCGACCACGCCCTGCCTCGAAGGCCAAGCACAGCGAAAGGGCGCGGCAACCACGCACTGCCTCGAAGGCCAAGCGCAGCGAAAGGGCGCGGTCCTGCGTCGGTGTCTTGAACACCCGGAAATCGGTACAGGGCTATCCCGGACCCAATTTCCCGCTGCTCAGAACGGCGCGCTCGCCGCGAACTCCACGCGCTCGCCCGTCGCCGGGTGCGTGAAGCCCAGGCGCTCCGCGTGCAGGCAGAGCCTCGGCGCCATCGCGCGCACGTCGATGGGTGCGTAGAGGTCGTCGCCCAGGATCGGGTGGCCGATCGCCAGCAGGTGCACGCGCAGCTGGTGGCTGCGGCCCGTGATCGGCGTGAGTTCGAAGCGCGTGCGGTCGGGCGTGGCCAGGCGCTCGCGGACGCGCCAGCGCGTGACGCTCGGGCGGCCGTGCGCGAAGTCGACGATCTGCAGCGGCGTGTTCACCAGGTCCTTGCGGAGGGGAAGGTCGATCTCGCCCTCGTCCTTCGGCGGATGGCCGGCGGCCAGCGCGACGTAGGTCTTCGACGTCTCGCGCCGCTCGAACTGCATGCTCAGCGAACGATGCGTGTCGGCGTCCAGCGCGACCACCAGAACGCCGCTCGTGTCGCGGTCCAGGCGGTGGACGATGCGCGCGCCCGGCCAGCGGCGTTGCAGGCGCGCGACCAGGCAATCGGCCTTCCCGGGCCCGATGCCCGGCACCGTCAGCAGCCCGCAGGCCTTGTCGACCGCCAGCAGGTGCCGGTCCTCGTGCAGGATGACGTAGCCGGGGTCTTCCATTGCGGGCCGGATCCTAGAATCCCGGGATGATCCCCACACGGGCAACGGTGCCGGTCCTCCTCGCCACGCTCGCCGGCTGCACGACGCCCGCGCCCGCGCCGCAGTCCGCCCCGGCCGCCGCCGCGCCCGGCCCCGCCGCGGGCTACGACTTCCGCGCCGCCGAGCGCCCGATCCTGACGAAGCACGTCCAGCTGACGTTCCCCGACCGCTTCTCCAAGGCCGGCGAGAACTACTTCAGCCCCGACGATCGACACGTGATCTTCCAGGCGGTGGAGCAGCCCACCGACGGCAGCGCGCCCAGCGAGTTCTATGCCATGTACGTCGCCGACGTCGTGCGCAACGCCGGCGGCGACATCACGGGCATCGCCAACGTGCGGCGCCTGAGCCCGCCCGGCAGCGCGAACACGTGCGGCTGGTTCCACCCGACCGACCCGAACCGCGTGATCTTCGGCACGACGATCGAGCCGCCCTCGAACCGCGAGACGCCCGGCTACCAGCGCGGCACCGGCAAGTACCGCTGGCAGTTCCCGCCCGAGATGCGGATCGTCGAGGCCGACCTGCGCACCGCCGACGGCACCGCGAAGACGCTGCGCACCATCGCGGGCGACGGCAACGGCTACGTCGCCGAGGGCAGCATCAGCCCCGACGGCCGCACCCTGCTCTACACGCGCGTCGACCCCGAGACGCAGGGCGACCTGTGGACGATGGACCTGCCGACCGGCCGCACCACGTGCATCCTGAAGGCGCCCGGCTACGACGGCGGCCCGTTCTTCACGCCCGACGGCAAGGGCATCGTCTACCGCAGCGACCGCAAGGGCGACAGCCTGCTGCAGGTCTTCGTGGCGGAACTCTCCTTCGCGCCGGACGGCAGCGTCGCCGGGATGCGCAACGAGCGCCCGATGACCGCCGACGGCAACGTGAACTGGTGCCCCTACTTCCACCCCGACGGCCGGCACTTCGTCTACGGCAGCAGCGCCGCGGGCCACTCGAACTACGAGGTCTTCATGCGCGACGCGCGCGACCCCTCGAAGGCCGTTCGCATCACGAACTGCCCCGGCGCCGACGTCCTGCCGGCCTTCACCCACGACGGCACATGGATGATCTGGACCGCGCAGCGCGGCGACGGCCCGAAGTCCAGCCAGGTCTGGGTCGCGCGCTTCGACGTCGATGCGGCGGCGAAGGCCGCGTCGTATGCGCCGCCGGCCGAGGCGAAGTGACTCGGTCGTCCGGTCCGCCGGGCCTACGATGGTCCCCATGCAGCCCTACCGCGACCGACGCCTGCTGATCCCGTTCCGGAGCACCCTGCTTCCGCAGGTGTTCACGGACACGTTGGTCGTCGGCACGGGCGTCGCGGGGCTGCGGGCGGCGATCGGCGCGGCCGCGCACGGTGACGTCATCGTGCTGGCGAAGGAGTCGATCGACCTCTCGAACACCAGCTGGGCGCAGGGGGGCATCGCGGCGGTCCTGGCGCACGACGACACGGTCGAGAGCCACGTGCAGGACACGCTGGAGGCAGGCGCCGGGCTGTGCGACCCCGCCGCGGTGCGCACGCTGGTCGAGGAGGGCCCGCGCGAGATCGCGCAGCTGGTCGATTGGGGCATGCGCCTGGACCGCGCCGCGGACGGTTCGCCGGCACTGGGACTCGAGGGCGGCCATCGCCACGCCCGCATCGTCCACGCGGATGGCGACGCCACGGGCCACGAGCTTGCGCGCTGCCTGATCGAGCGCTTGCGCGCCACGCGCGGCGTGCGCGTCTTCGATCGCTGCTTCGCGGTCGACCTGCTGCGTGCCCCGGACCCGGCATCGCCGGAGGGCCGCGTCGCGGGCGTGCTCACGTGGCATCCGCGCTACGGGCTGCAGATCGTCTGGGCGCGGGCCACGGTGCTGGCGACCGGCGGCGCGGGGCGCGTCTACCGCGAGACCACCAACCCGCGCGTCGCGACCGGCGACGGGCTGGCGATGGCCTGGCGGGCCGGCGCCGAGCTCGCGGACCTGGAATTCACGCAGTTCCACCCGACCGCGCTGTACGTCGCGGGCGCGGGGCGCCTGCTGATCAGCGAGGCCGTGCGCGGCGAGGGCGCACGCCTGGTCGACCGCGCGGGCACGCGGTTCATGGTCGGCGAGCACCCCATGGCCGAGCTCGCCCCGCGCGACGTCGTCAGCTGCGGCATCGTCCGCCAGCTGGCGCGCAGCGGCGACGGACACGTCTTCCTGGACTGCCGCCACTTCGCGCCAGGCGCGTTCGCGGCGCGCTTCCCCGGCCTGGCCCGCATGCTGGCGGGCTTCGGCATCGATCCCGCCACCGACCTGGTGCCGGTCACGCCGGCCGCGCACTACACGGTCGGCGGCGTCCGCACGGACCTCGATGGCCGCTCGTCGCTCCCCGGGCTCTGGGCCTGCGGCGAGGTCGCGTCGAACGGCGTGCACGGCGCGAACCGCCTGGCCTCGAACAGCCTGCTCGAGGGCCTGGTCTTCGGGTGCCGGGTCGCCGACGACATCGCGCGCAGCGGCGCGCCCGAGGCGATGCCGCGGCAGCTGGTCAGCGACGTGCAGCGCCCGCCGGTCGGCATCGACATCGAGGACGTGCGGGCCTCGCTCCGCAGCGCGATGTGGCGCCACGTCGGCATCGAGCGCTCCGGCGCGCGCCTTCGCGAGGTGCAGGCGATGTTCGCCGCATGGGGCCGCTATGCGCTCGACGGCGTCTTCGAGTCCCCCGAAGGCTGGGAGATGCAGAACCTCCTGACGGTCGGCGCGCTCATGACCGGCGCCGCGCTCGCGCGCACCGAGAGCCGCGGCACGCACCGGCGCACGGACCACGGCGCGACCGACCCCGGCCAGGCGCATCACCTGTGCTGGCAGGTGGGCCGCGAAGGCCCCTCCGTCCGGCCGCTGGGCGCGGCGACCGAGGTGCGCGCATGACCGCGCGCCGCGCCGGCATTCCGGCGGCGGTCGCCGCCGCGGTCGCCGCCGCGCTCGCCGCCTGCGACGAGCAGCGCGTCGAGTACCGCTATCGGCCGTCCTACATGACCGACGGCAACTCCCCCAGCGAGACCGTGCTGCCCGACGGCACCAAGGTCGTCTTCCTGGACCGCGACCCCACGCCCAGCGTGCTGGACCGCGACCTGGGCAGCAAGGCGCCGAAGCCGAAGGAGCCGAAGCTCGGCCCCGACGGCAAGCCCATCCCGGAGAAGGTCTTCGAGCCGCGCGAGACGCTCGACGACGGCACGGTGGTGCTCCGCAACGTCCTGCCGGACCACGTGGTCGCGAACACCATGGCGTGCCTGAAGAACGAGGAGTACCGCCTGATGTGGGACCAGCTGCTGGCGCCCGACGCCAAGGCGGCCTACGAGAAGAAGGGCGGATACAAGGCGTTCGAGAAGTGGTGCGTCGAGAGCCGCCGCCCCGCGATGGAGCTCCTGAACCGCATGCGCTTCAATGCGATGGGTGCGGACGTGACCATGACGAAGGTCTCGGGCAACCGCATGCGCGCGGTGGTCTCGCCGCACCTGTGGGACCAGTTCAAGCTGCGCGTCGTCGAGTTCGAGATGACGCCCGACGGCATGAAGCTGGCCTCGATCCGGCCGTCGCCCTGACGCCCGTGAAACAAGCCCGCCGGACGCTCCTTGTGGGTCGTCCGGCGGGCCGAAGCTGGAATCACGTTGGGTGCGGGGCGCGGGCCCCCGCGGGTCAGGCCGGCTGCGCCTCGGCCTTGGGGGCCTCGGGCGCGCTCCCCGCGCCGACGAAGGTGAGGTACTCGTTGCCTCCCTCGCGGGTCGCGGTGATCTTCGTGCCGTCCTGGAACTCGCCGCTGAGCAGGCGCTCGGCCAGCGGGTCCTCGATGTACTGCGCCAGGGCGCGGCGCAGCGGGCGGGCACCGAAGTCGGGGTTGTAGCCCTTGTCGATCAGGAAGTCCTTGGCCTCGTCGCTGACCTGCAGCTCCATGCCGCGGGCCTTCAGGCGCTCGTGCACCTTGGCAAGCTCGAGGTCGATGATGTGCGTCAGGTCGGCCTTCACCAGCGGCCGGAAGACGATCATGTCGTCCAGGCGGTTGATGAACTCGGGACGGAAGAACTTCTCCGCCTCGCTCTGCAGCGACTTCTTGATCTTCTCGTAGTCCTGCACCTCCTGGCGCTTCGTGAACCCGAAGTTCGCGCCGCCCTTGATGATGTCGGACCCGATGTTCGAGGTCATGATGATGATGGCGTTGCGGAAGTCCACGCGGCGGCCGAACGAGTCGGTCAGGTGGCCGTCGTCCATCACCTGGAGCAGCATGTTGAAGACGTCCGGGTGCGCCTTCTCGACCTCGTCGAAGAGGACGACCGAGTAGGGGCGACGGCGCACGCGCTCGGTGAGCTGGCCGCCCTCCTCGTAGCCGACGTAGCCCGGAGGGGCGCCGACCAGGCGGCTGACGTTGTGCTTCTCCATGTACTCCGACATGTCCAGGCGGATCATGGCGTCGGGGTCGCCGAACATGAACTCGGCCAGCGCCTTGGCCAGCAGCGTCTTGCCGACGCCGGTGGGGCCCAGGAACATGAAGCTGCCCATCGGGCGCTTCGGGTCCTTCAGGCCGCTGCGCGCCTTGCGGATCGCGCGGGCGACCTGCTTGACGGCCTCGTCCTGGCTGATGACCGACTTGTGCAGCTCGGCCTCCAACTGGAGCAGGCGGGCGCTCTCGGCCTTCTCGAGGCGGGTGAGCGGCACGCCGGTCATCTTGCTGACGACCTCGGCGATGATGTTCCCGTCGACCACGGCGTCGACCTCGTTCATGCGGTCGCGCCAGCCCTGCTGCATGCGCTCCTTCTCCTTGCGCAGCTTCTCGGCCTGGTCGCGGAGCTCCGCGGCCTTCTCGTAGTCGGCGTTCTTGACCGCCTCGTCCTTCTCGATGGACAGGCGCTCGATGCGCGACTCGAGGTCCGCCAGGTCGGGCGGCTTGGTCATGCTGCGCAGGCGCAGGCGGGCACCGGCCTCGTCGATCACGTCGATCGACTTGTCCGGCTGCACGCGCCCGGTGATGTAGCGGCCCGAGAGGTCCACCGCGGCGCGCAGCGCCTCGTCGGTGAAGCGCACCTTGTGGTGCTTCTCGTACTTCTCGCGCAGGCCCTGCAGGATCAGGAAGGTCTGGTCCGCGTTGGGCGGCTCGACCGGGATCGACTGGAAGCGGCGCTCGAGCGCGGAGTCCTTCTCGATGTACTTGCGGTACTCGTCGAAGGTGGTCGCGCCGATGCACTGGATCTCGCCGCGGGCCAGGGCGGGCTTGAGCACGTTGGACGCGTCGATCGCGCCCTCCGCGCCGCCGGCGCCGACCAGCGTGTGCAGCTCGTCGATGAAGAGGATGATGTTCTTGGCGCGGCGCACCTCGTTCATCACCGCCTTGATGCGCTCCTCGAACTGGCCGCGGTACTTGGTTCCGGCGACCATGCTGGCCAGGTCGAGCACGACCAGGCGCTTCTCGAACAGCAGGTCGGGGACCTCCTGCGCGATGATGCGCTGCGCCAGGCCCTCGACGACGGCGGTCTTGCCGACGCCGGCCTCGCCCAGCAGGACGGGGTTGTTCTTGGTGCGGCGGCTCAGGATCTGGATGAGGCGCTCGACCTCGTGCTCGCGGCCGATGACCGGGTCCAGCTCGCCGCTCTTGGCCAGCTCGGTGAGGTCGCGGCCGAACGAGTCCAGGGCCGGCGTCTTGCTCTTGCCGCGGCGCGCGGCGGGGCCGCCCTCGACCGGGCCGGGCTCCTGCGACTGCGGCTCCTGCGGCTGCTGCGGCTGCTCCTCGCGCTCCTGGTCGGCGCCCGCGCCCAGGAGGTTCAGCACCTCCTCGCGGACCTCCTCCAGCTTCAGGCCGAGGTTCATGAGCACCTGGGCGGCGACGCCGTCGTGCTCGCGCAGCAGGCCGAGCAGCAGGTGCTCGGTGCCGACGTAGTTGTGGTTCAGGTTGCGCGCTTCCTCGATCGCGTACTCGATGACCTTCTTCGCGCGCGGCGTCTGGGGCAGCTTGCCCATGGTCACCATCTCGGGGCCGCTCTTCACGAGCTTCTCCACCTCGAGGCGGACCTTGCGGAGGTCGATGTCCAGGTTCTTCAGCACGTTCGCGCCGACGCCGGAACCCTCCTTCACCAGGCCGAGCAGGATGTGCTCCGTCCCGATGTACTCGTGGTTGAAGCGCTGGGCCTCCTGGTTGGCGAGGGCCATCACCTTGCGGGCGCGATCGGTCAGGCGTTCGAACATGTTCCAGCCTCCTTGAAGCGGTCCGGGTTGTTCCGGTCCTGCGGGCTGCGCAGGCACCGTTGGTCGAACCGTACGAAACGAAGTCCGCGAATGCTAGGAAGTGCACGGCACTTCATGCTGCATCGTGGAGCAAGCGCCGTGCCAGACGTCCGGCAGGGGGCCTGCACTTCGGGGATCGGCCCGTTTCGGCCGGGAATCCAGCGCGCGGGGCGGGATCCGCGCGGTTTTTGGCGTGTCCGCGGCGGCGGCGGCGGGTGGCGGCGGCGCAAGTGCCCGCGGATACGCTGGTTGCGTGTTCGCCCCCCGCACCAGCCTCCGCACCCGCGCTGCCATTCTGGCGCTTGCGCTGGCCTGTCCGGCCGCCGTTGCGGCGGCGCAGGGCACGCCCGCGCGGCCGGTCGAGGTCCGCGGACGCCTGGTGACGGGCGCCAGCTTCAGCGGCAAGGTCGAGCGGTGGGACCTGCAGGGCATCTCGGGCGCGTTCGGCACGCGCGCGTGGGGCGACTTCGTCGCCAACGACGTTCGCCGCATCTTCATGCAGCTGATGGACAAGGCGTCCGCGCCGCAGTGGATGGCGCTGGGAGAGCTGCTGGGCGGCATCCCCGACGGCGTCAAGCAGGCCGAGGACGCGTACCGCTCGGCGAAGGCGGCGGGGGCGTCGGCCGCCGACATCGACGCCGCGCGCGCCCGCGCCAAGGACGCCCTGGCCGCGCGCAACGAGCGCGACCGCATGGAACGCGAGCGACGGCTGCAGACGGACGTGGCCGGCGACGGCGCGGACGCCAAGCCGTGGCCGGTGCTCACGGACGCCGAGCGCGCCGCCGCGTGCGACACGATGCGCGACGGCGCGCGCAAGGCGCTCGAGGTCGCGGGCATCCCCTTCGAGCCGGTCGAGACCACGTACTTCACGCTGTGCGGCGACCTGCCCGCGGCCGAGATGCAGCGCTGGGGCCGCGAGCTGGACGCGATGTACGCGCGCGTCGGCGAGGTGCTGGGCCTGCCGCGCGACGTCAACCTCTTCTGGGGCAAGTGCGTCATCCTGGCCTTCCAGAAGGAGGACACCTTCAAGCTGGTCGAGGCGGCGGTCTTCAACCACAAGGCGATGCCGGGCCTGCGCGGCGTCTGCCACATGCGGGGGCCGCGCACCACGGTCAGCCTGTTCCGCGGCAACGACGAGCTGCAGTTCGCGGCGACGCTGGTGCACGAGACGACGCACGGCATCATGCACCGCTGGGGCACGCCCATGCGCCTGCCCGACTGGGCCAACGAGGGATTCGCCGAATGGGTGGCGCGCGCCTGCGTGCCGCGCTCGGGCGTCGATGCGTCGCGTCGCCCCCAGGGGCTGGCGTTCTTCCGCGGCGGCGGCGATGCGACGAAGGTGATGGCGCTGGACGGCGCCGCGGGCACGTGGCCGGGCGACAACGCGATCGGCTACTCGGTGGGCTACCTGCTGGTGGACCTGATGATCGCCGAGAAGCCCTCGGGCTTCGCCGCCTGGGTCAAGGCCGTGAAGGGCGGCAAGCCGTGGCGCGACTCGCTGGCGTCCGACTTCGGCGCGGACCCCGCGCGGCTGGCCGCGGGCGCTTCGGCCTGGTACCGCACCAACGACGGCGCGCCCCGCAAGTCCGGGCGCAAGTAGGATCCCGGCCCCCATGGCAAGGAAGAAGCAACCGAAGCGCAGCGGCTGGATGACCGCCGCGACCGCCGACCGCCACGACCTGTACGAGCGCGCGGTCCAGGAACCGAACAGCGAGATCGACTTCGTGGACCGCGCGTTCAAGGAGCGCCACGGCCGCCTGCCGCGCACGATGCGCGAGGACTTCTGCGGCACCGCGTACTCGAGCTGCACCTTCGTGGCGCGCCGCGCGACCAACTGGGCCGTGGGCGTGGACCTCTGCCGCCGGACGCTGGAGTGGGGCATGCAGCGCCACGGCCTTCGGCTGAAGCCCGCGCAGCGCAAGCGCATGCAGTGGGTGGAGGGCGACGTGCGCCAGGCAGGCACGACGCCTGTCGACGTGCTGAGCGCGATGAACTTCAGCTACTACATCTTCAAGACGCGGCCCGCGCTGGTCGAGTACCTGCGCGCCGCCCTGAGGAACGTCGCGCCGGGCGGCATCATCGTGATGGACGCCTACGGCGGCCACGACAGCTTCAGCGTCCAGAGCGAGGAGCGCAACCTGGACGGCTACACGTACCACTGGGACACCGCGAAGTACAACCCGATCACGGGCGAGGTGCTGAACCACATCCACTTCGAGTTCCCCGACGGCACGTGGATGCGCAAGGCGTTCACCTACGACTGGCGCCTGTGGACGCTGCCCGAGATCCAGGAGGCGCTGGTCGACGCCGGCTTCGTGAAGCCCTGCGTCTACTGGGAAGGCACCGACCACCGTACCGGCGGCGGCAACGGCGTCTTCCGCAAGGCGAAGGTCGGCGAGGCGTGCGCCGGCTGGATCGCGTACGTGGTGGCCGAGCGGCCCGCCGGGCCGAAGGCACGGAAGCCGCGCCGCGCCACGGGCCGCTGACGCCGCGCCGGGCGCACGCGCACCCGGCCTACACTTCCCGACCCCGATGCTTCCCTTCACCGAACAGGACCGCTCGATCGCCGAGGCCCTGGCAGCGCATCACGCGGCCGTCGGCGCCGCGTTCGAGCGCCAGCTGGCGAGCGACCTGCCGCCGGTCAACGTCCTGTGCCGGCACGTCGAGCGCTACCGCGGCAAGATGCTGCGCCCGACCATGGTCTTCCTGAGCGGGATGGCCTGCGGCTCCGTGGGGCCGAAGCACGTGCTGGTCGCCGCCACGTGCGAGATGATCCACATGGCCACGCTGGTGCACGACGACGTGCTGGACGAGGCCGAGATCCGCCGCAAGGGCGCCACCGTCAATCACCTGCGCGGCAACGAGGTCGCCGTGATGCTGGGCGACTACCTGATCTCCAACGCGTTCCACCTGTGCAGCCAGGCCGGCGACCCGGCGCTGAACCTGCGCCTGGGCGAGGTCACGAACACCCTCTGCGAGGGCGAGCTGGTCCAGCTGCACCACCGCGAGGACCTGAGCCTGGACGAGCGGACCTACTTCGAGATCGTGCGCCGCAAGACCGCGGTGCTGATCGGCGCGTGCTGCGAGATGGGCGCGCGGCTCTCGGGCGCGCCCGTCGCGACGGTCGATGCGCTCGGCCGGTTCGGCGAGGGCCTGGGCGTGGCGTTCCAGATCCAGGACGACCTGCTGGACCTGGAAGGCCGCGAGGAGGTCGTCGGCAAGAGCCTGGGCCGCGACATCGAGAAGGGCAAGCTCACGCTGCCGATGATCGTGCACCTGGCGCGCGCCGGCGGCGCGGACCGGGCGGCCGCCATCGAGGCGATCCGCTCGCGCGACGGCGCGGCGCTGATCGGGATGCTGCATGCGAGCGGCGCCATCGCCGAGGCGCGTGCGCGTGCCGAGGGGATCGTGGCCGAGTCGCGCCGCGAGCTGGCGCACGTCCCGGCAGGCCCGGCGCGCGACGCGCTGGACGCCGCGGCCGTGGCGATCGTTCACCGCGACTTCTGATCCTTGGCGGCCTTGACGGCGGCCCAGCTGCGCGGCTTGGCCGCGGCGGCGGGCTTCGAGTTGGCGCGGTTGGCGGTGACCAGCTTTTCCAGGTCGCCGTCGG
Organism: Phycisphaeraceae bacterium; assembly: GCA_040382255.1. Lineage (GTDB taxonomy): Bacteria > Planctomycetota > Phycisphaerae > Phycisphaerales > SM1A02 > UBA966. Next base: position 7,406 of record JBEIFT010000025.1, on the reverse strand, counting down.
TCAGGCTCATCGGGTGGCCCTGCCAGCGGACGATTCCGTCCGGCGAGAAGATCGCCATGTGCGGGATGCCCTTGATCTGGAAGAAGTTGTTCAGCCGCTTCTTTGGGTCCAGCGCCAGCGCATACGTGAAGTTCGCGGGCTTCAGGTTCGACTTCTTCAGGCCGTTGTTGAAGTCCGACTGCTTCTCGTCGCTGACGCCGACGAACAGGATGTCGGCGCCGTACTTCTGGTTCAGCTCGTTGACGTGCGGGATCGCGGCCTTGCAGGGACCGCACCACGTGGCCCAGAAGTCGACCGCCACCAGGCGGTTGCCCGGGGACGGCTGCTTGGTGATCCATGTGTCGACGACGAAGCCGGGGATCGGCTTGCCGCGCTGGTCGGCGGCGCTGCCGACGGGCGCCAGGAACTCGGGCCACTCGACCTTCTTCTCGGCGGGCGCTGCGTCCTTCGCGGCGGGCTTCTCGCGCGGCAGCACCGACGCGTCGAACTCCTCGGCGACCAGGCCAGGGAGCTTCGACCTCAGGCCGACGTCGCTCAGGCCCACGTACTTGATCGTCCCCGACTTGTCGACCACGATGTTCGCCGCGCGCTGGAAGACGCCCAGCGCGTCGCACCACTCGCCGTCGATGTCGACCACGACCGTGCACGGCGGGTCCTTGGCGTAGGTGGCCTTGGCCCTTTCGGCGCCGTCCGGGGTCTGCAGGCCCAGCAGCGTGACGCCCTCGGGCAGCGACTTCCTGATCTTGTCGAGCGTGGCGCGCGAGCCGGCCTTCGGTCCCAGCGCGACGATGACGGTCACCTTGTCGCGGAACGCGTCGCGGTCCCAGGCGTCGCCGCCCAGCCACTGCAGGCCGGCGGGCATCGCGGGCAGGCCGTACCCCAGGTTGGCCGCCAGCGCGTCGCGGTCTTCCTTGTCCATCCGCTCGTACATCTTCGCCTCGGTCGCGCTCTCGCCCTTCGGCGCGGCGGGGGCGGCCTGGCCGGCCAGCGCGGGGGCGCCGAGGGCCAGGGCGAGCAGGGTCACGGTCAGCGGGAAGCGGCGTGCCATGCCCGCATGGTAGCGGTGGGGGCCGTCGGTCCCGCGGTCGGTTCCCGGCGGCGGTGGCCCCGCCTCAGCGGCAGATCGGCATGCCCATGTTGTCGATCAGGCGCACCGTGTCCAGCCGGGCCGCGATGATGGCCCGCGTGGGTCGCTCGAAGCCGGCGACCGGCAGCAGCGTCAGGGCGTCGCGGACGACCGCGTACTCGACCTGCAGGCCGTGCTCCTCGAGCGTCTGGCGCATCAGGCGTTCGGCCGTGGCAGGGTGCTGCGCGCTGGCGGCCACCTGCAGGGCCCGGACCAGTCCCAGCGCCTGGTCGCGCTGCTCGGGACGCATGTAGCGGTTGCGGCTGCTCATCGCCAGGCCGTCGGGTTCGCGCACCGTGGCGCCGGGCTCCACGCGCAGCGCGCCCCAGCGGCCGCGCGATTCCGCGACCATGTCGGCCAGCACGCGCAGCTGCTGGAAGTCCTTCTCGCCGAAGATCGCGAGCGCGGGCCTCGTCAGGTCGAAGAGCCGCGCCACCACCTGGCAGACGCCGCCGAAGTGGCCGGGGCGGCAGGCGTCCTCCAGGCCCGGTTCGCGCGCGACCGCGGGCAGCGGGAACGCGGCGGCCTGCGCGCGCGCGGCGTCCTGCCCGTCGGGGTACATCGTCTCGACGGCCGGCGCGAACACCGCCGCGGCGCCGGCGCGCGCGGCGATGGCGACGTCGGCATCGAGCGTGCGCGGGTACTTCGCGAAGTCCTCGTGCGGCGCGAACTGCGTGGGGTTCACGAACACCGTGGCGACCGCGGGCAGCCCCGAGCGCACGGCCTGGCGGATCAGCGACGCGTGGCCGTCGTGCAGCGCGCCCATCGTGGGGACGAGGGCGCAGCCGTGCAGCGCGGCGAGTTCGGCGGGGTCGTGGATCAGGCGCATCGCGGGCGGAACCATAGCGGGGCGGTGGTGCCCGACGGGCCGCGCGGCGCGGCATCCCGGAGCCGGCCGTCCGGATATCCCGGAGCGCTCGTCCGGATTTCGCTTCCCTTGGCGGTTGGGCTCCCCTACACTGGGGTGCTGCAACTCAGTCTCAACGCGTGGCCCCGGAATCCGTCGGCGCCCGCCGTCGAACCCAATCATCCATGGCACCCAAGCTCCCCATCTACCTGGACAACGCCGCCACCACCCGCTGCGACCCGCGCGTCGTGGAGGCCATGCTGCCCTATTTCAGCGAGAAGTTCGGCAATGCGGCCAGCCGCAACCACTCCTTCGGCTGGGAGGCCGAGGACGCCGTCGAGCACGCGCGCGAGCAGTGCGCGGCCCTGATCGGCGCCAGCCCCAAGGAGATCATCTTCACGTCGGGCTCCACCGAGGCCAACAACCTGGCCGTCAAGGGTGCCGCCGAGATGTACGCCAAGGCACCGGCCGGCCAGACGGGCCGTGGCCACATCATCACGGCCAAGCATGAGCACAAGGCGATCCTGGACCCCTGCAAGCGCCTGGAGCGCGAGGGCTTCGACGTCACCTTCCTGGCCCCCGGCGAGGACGGCATCATCACCGCCGAGATGGTCGCGCAGGCCATGCGCCCGGACACGATCCTCGTGTCCATCATGTGGGCGAACAACGAGATCGGCAGCATCAACGAGGTCCCCGCGATCGGCCGGCTGTGCCACGAGCGCGAGGTGATCTTCCACACCGACGCCACGCAGTGGGTCGGCAAGATGCCCACCGACGTCGAGCGCGACTGCATCGACCTGCTGAGCTGGTCGGGCCACAAGATGTACGGCCCGAAGGGCGTCGGCGCGCTGTACGTGCGGCGCCGCAAGCCGCGCGTGCGCCTGGAGGCGCTGCTGGACGGCGGCGGCCACGAGCGCGGCATGCGCAGCGGCACGCTGAACGTCACGGGCATCGTCGGCCTGGGCAAGGCGTGCGAGATCTGCCAGCACGAGATGGAGCACGAGCGCGAGCGCCTGGTCAAGCTGCGCCGCAAGCTCGAGACGTCGCTGAGCCAGCGCATCGACGTGGCCAAGGTCAACGGCCACGCCGAGAAGCGCCTGCCGCACATCGCGAACATCTCCTTCGGCTTCGTCGAGGGCGAGAGCCTGATGATGGGCGTGAAGGACATCGCCTGCTCGTCGGGCAGCGCGTGCACCAGCGCCAGCCTGGAGCCCAGCTACGTGCTGAAGGCCCTCGGCATCGGTGACGACCTGGCGCACTCCAGCCTGCGACTGAGCCTGGGCCGCTGGACCACCGAGGAAGAGGTCGACTACGCGATCGAGGCGATCGTGAAGGCCGTCAACCACCTGCGTGCCCTGAGCCCGCTGTGGGACCTCCACAAGGAAGGCATCGACGTCAGCAAGATCCAGTGGCAGTCGCACTGACGCCTGCCGCCGCGCGGCGCCGCCGCGCATGAGACCGTTCACCACGCACCCCACGCCCGGAACCCGGGCCCGCACGAAGGAAAGCAACCCATGGCCTACTCGGACAAGGTCATCGAGCACTACCAGAATCCCCGCAACGTCGGCAGCTTCGGCACCAGCACCGACGTCGGCACCCGCAAGGACGTCGGCGTCGGCATCGTCGGCGCGCCGGAGTGCGGCGACGTGATGCAGCTGCAGATCAAGGTCAATGAGGAGGGCGTCATCGAGGACGCCAAGTTCAAGTGCTTCGGCTGCGGCAGCGCGATCGCCTCCAGCAGCCTGGCCACCGAGTGGATCAAGGGCAAGACCGTCGACGAGGCCCTGCAGATCAAGAACACGCAGATCGTCGAGGAGCTCAGCCTGCCGCCGGTGAAGATCCACTGCAGCGTGCTGGCCGAGGACTCGATCCGCGCCGCCATCGCCGACTACCGCAAGAAGAACGGCCAGGCCGCCGCGACCCCGGCTGCCGAGGCCGCCGCGCCCTGAGCGCCCCACGAAAGGAACCGACACCATGCCCGTGAACATCACCGAGACCGCCGCCCGCGAGATCAGCAGCATCATCCACCAGCAGGGCCTGGACGCCGACAAGATCCGCCTGCGCGTGGGGGTGAAGGGCGGTGGCTGCAGCGGCTTCAGCTACATCCTGGACCTGACCGAGGTCCAGAAGGACTCCGACGAGCTGTGGGAGTTCACCTACCGCACCAGCGAGGACGGCAAGACCATCACGCGGGTCGAGCAGGCCGCCGGCGGGGCCGCGACCGCGGTCGCCGAGGCCGGGACCTTCACGGTCCGGGTGGTCTGCGATCCGAAGAGCTACCTCTACCTGAACGGCACCACGATCGATTTCAAGGACGAGATCATGGGCCGCGGGTTTGTTTTCAACAATCCCAACGCGACGACGACCTGCGGCTGTGGGTCGAGCTTCAGCGCGTAACGTCCCCCGGACGTTGAATTTCTGCATGTAAATCGTTGCTGCGCGGTGGCTTGTCACCGCGCAGCAATTGCTTTGGACTGCGGTGCAGCACGGGGTTACCGTTTTTTTCCTGTCTACCGGGACAGGATTGTTGCGCCCATAGTTTTCCGTGTCACGCTGACGTGTCCCGCGTTTTTGCGTGCCTGTGAGGTGCGCGCCGCGGGTGGCGTGGGTCTGCCGCACCGCAAATCGGCTCCGCGTCGTCTGGGCACACCGCATCCGGAGATCTGTTCATGAACCGCACCAGTGCAATCGTCCGTGGGTCCGCGGCCTTCACCGCCGCCATGCTGGCCGGCTCGGCCTTCGCCGGCACGACCTCGGGCATCCTCTCGATCAACGCCAGCGGCAGCTACAAGCTGAACGCCGTCACCGACGCCCAGACGTTCGTCGCGAACGTCAACATCGCGGGCATGACCGCGAACGCCGTCGGCGCGCAGTTCCGCATCGTCTACGACACCACGAAGGTCGACCTGGTCGGCGCGGCCGCCGGCGACGACTTCCCGCTGGTGATCTACTCGAACACCGCCACCTCGGGCGTCGTGACCATGGCGACCGGCGTGTTCGGCGGCGCCTCCGGCGCCACCTCCGGCAACATCGCGAAGCTGACCTTCCGTCCGAAGGGCGTGCTCTGCGCCAGCGACTTCGGCGTGGGCTTCGCGACGTCCGGCTTCACCAACAAGATCTCCGACTCGAGCGGCACCTCGCTGTCGTTCAGCACCGCGGCGAACGCGGCCGTGAACAGCCTCGGCTCGTTCTCGATCTCCGGCGCGCCCAGCTCGGTCTCGGGCAAGGCCTGCGACGCCGGCGTCCTCTCGGCGGTCGTCGCCGCGGTCAGTGGCGCGGCCCCGGCGGCCAGCGATTCCTGCGGCACCGGCCTGAACGTCGTCCTGAAGGTGAATGGCAGCCCCGCTGCCATGCCGTCGACCTTCCCGATCGGCACGACCAACCTGGAGTGGGTTGCGTCCGACGCAGCCGGCAACTCGGCCTCGGAGACCCGCACGGTGCAGGTCGATGACCGCCAGATCCTGACGGTCTCGGCCGCCCTCGCCGGCACCATCGCCGGCGATCGCGCGCACGACCTGAAGCTGTTCTACTCGGGCGGCCCGCAGAACGGCCAGACGGCGTCGGTCGTGATGGGCACCACCCCGGGCAGCGTCGACGTGAGCATCGCGCCGGCGATCACCTCGAGCCCCGCCTGCGCGAGCGCCAAGGAACTGACGCACACGCTGCGCAACACGGCCGCGGGCTTCACCCTGTCCGGCATCAAGTGGGCCGTCAACTTCGGTGCCCTCGAACTGGGCGACTCGAACGACGACAACCTGAAGGACATCCTGGACTTCGGCATGTACGTCGGCGACTTCACGAACTCGTCGGTCGCTCGTGACGCGCGCAGCAACTTCGATGGCGACACCGACATCGACACCGCCGACTACACCTTCATCTCGAGCGGCTTCTTCAACGTCGGCCAGTCCTGCGCCTCGGCGTGGCACCCCGCGCCGATGGCCGCGGTCACGCTGAAGCAGCTGCGCCGGATGGGCATGGGCGACCTGGCCGTGGCGGACATCAACCGCGACGGCCGCATCGACTCGGCCGACATCGTGGCCTTCATGCAGGGCCAGCGCGGTGGCGAGGCCACCCGCAACGCGGGCGCCGGCAACGCTGCCGAGTGATCCCCGGTCCGAACCCTGAACTTCCGCCCGGCCCCGTCCACGTGACGGGGCCGGGTGCGTTTTTGCGGGTCAAAGCGGGTTGGCGGACTGGTCGCCGGATGCGGCGGCGAGCGCCGCGGGGTCGCGGCGGACGAAGCCCGGGATGTCGCGGCCCGCGATCGGGTGGCCGACGTACCAGCCCTGCGCGACGTCCCAGCCGCGCTCGGCCAGGCAGGCCCACTGGGCGGCGTGCTCGACGCCCTCGGCCACGCAGCGGATGCCCAGCGCGCGGGCGTGGCGCTGCGCGACGTCCAGCGTGGCACGGTCCTCGATCGCACCCGGCAGGCGGGCGACGACCGACTGGTCGATCTTCAGTTCGTCCACGGGCAGCTGCCGCAGGAGCGGGATGCTCGCGATGCCGGTGCCGAAGTCGTCGATGCTCAGGCGCACGCCCGCGACGCGGAGCGACTCGACCTGGTCGCGCAGCTGCGCGTTCGCCGTGGCCAGCACGGACTCCTGCACCTCGAGCGTCAGCAGCCGGCCGGGGATGCCGGCCTCGCTGAGCGCCATGCGGGCCTCGTCACCCAGGTCGCCGCGGCGGAACTGCGACGCGGCGATGTTGACCGAGACCGGCAGGTCAAGGCCGCCCTCGGCCCAGGCGGCGCACTGGCGGCAGGCCTCGCGCAGCGCCCAGCTGCCGATCTCGTCCAGCAGGCCGGCGTCCTCGGCGATGGCCAGGAGACGCATGGCGCTGACCTGCTCGCCGGTGGTGGGCAGGGTCCAGCGGATGAGCGCCTCGGCGCCGACCACCTGGCCGGTGGCCATCTCGACCTGCGGCTGGAAGACGAGCCGGAACGAGCCCTGCTCCAGCGCGTGCTGCAGCAGCGTGGCCAGCTGCAGGTCATCGAGCGCACGGCGGGGGTCTTCCGGCGAGTAAAGGTGCAGGCGCGGGTGCGCGCCGGCGCGCGCCATGCGCATGGCGTGGCGGCAGCGCGCGATGGCGACCTCGGCGGGGGGCGTGTCCTCGTCGCGGCCAAGCGTCAGGCCGCCCAGGCTGGCGCGCAGGCGCAGTTCGCGGCCGCCGACGTGGACGGGGGACTGGCCGGTGCCGGTGAGCGCGGCCAGCAGGGCGCGCGGCTGCGGGGTCGAGGGCGGGAGGATGATGATCGCCTCGCCCAGCGGGCCCTCGAACAGCTTGCCCTGCTCGGGGATCAGGCCGCGGATGCGTGCGCGCCAGAGTTCGTCCAGCTCGCGGAGCGCCTCGTGGCCCTCGGTGGCGGCGATCGCCGCGGCGTCCTCCAGCTCCAGGATGGCGAGCGTCGCCGGGCGGCGCATGGCGTCCAGTGCG
>JBEIFT010000024.1:0-18495 GCA_040382255.1 Phycisphaeraceae bacterium | reverse complement strand
GTGGTGGCGGCACGTGCGGAAGGACTGGATGCGCACCGCCGTGCGCTCGAGGCCGCGGGCATGTCGGCGCTCACGAGCGAGTCGTTCCAGGACATCCTGGAGCGCGACTGCAGCAACCCGGTGGCCGAGGACGCGGAGGCCACCCAGCCGCCGTGCACGCCCGGCTCCGAGGGCGACCGCATGATGGGCGCGATCAGTGCCGGGAACGCCACGGAATACGCCCGGCTTTCGAAGCCGCTGGCACAGCTCGCCGTGGAGCAGGTCAAGGCGATCCGCCTGGTGATGCAGGCCGTCCCCGGCCCTGCACGCGAACGGCTCGCACGCGAGCTGGCGCGCGGCGTGCCCGACATGGGCCAGCGCTTCCCGGGCCGGCGCCTCTACATGACGCTCGCCCGCGCGGACCTGCCCGCCGGATGCGAGGAATGCCTGCGCAGCGCGCGCGACCGATGGTGCGCCGAGTTTCCCGGCATCGTCGAGTCGATGCTTGCGGACTTCGCGCGCGACGAGGCCGGGTCCGGCGCGAAGGGCTTCGCGCCGAACGAGGCCTGGGAGCGACGGATGGCGCGCACGGAACGCTTCGCGAAGGCCTGCGACGATGCGGTGGAGCGGCTGCTCGCGGCGTGTCCCGCGAATTGCCTGCTGCCTGCGTCGGAAGGCGACGGCGAACCACCCGTGCGCTACGCGAGCCGCCGGCTGCGCGGTCTTGCCGAGTTCGACGCGCTGGCCGAGGGCGAGTGGAGGGAGTCGGTCGGCGATGCGGACGACGACGCCCCAGCCGGCGCCGATGGACCCGGCGACGCTGCCGACCCGTTCGGACTGGACCACACGCCCGAGCTGCTGGGACGTGCGCCCACGACGGCCGCCGTCACGGCCGCGCTTGCGCGCTGCGGCGTGCCCGCCGATCGCATGCCCGCGGTCGAGGCCGTCTGCGCGCAGGGGGCCGAGGACCGCGAATCGACCGTTGGCGCGGCCGCCGAGCGGTACAACGAGGCGCTGAACTCGGTCTGGGCAGACGCGCACGAGGCCGCGTTGCCCGCCGAGATGGGCGCCGCCGCGCGCGCCGCCATGCCCGCCATGCTCGACGCACTGCGCGTGCACGATGATCGGTTCGTGGATTCGGTTGCGGCCGCGGCCGGGCTGGACGCCGACACGGCACGGCTCGTGCGCCTCTGGCACGCGCTCGGCGACTCGCGGTCCGAGATGCTGACGATGGGATCGTTCATGGACGAGGGGCAGGGCGGGCTGCGACTGAACCCGGCCGAGGCGGTGCTGGCCACCGACCTTTCCCCGGCCGGGCGCGTCGCGTCGTCCGCCGTGCTTGCGCGCCATGCAGCTGCGCTCGAGTCTCGGTTCCGCGCCTGGCGCCGCGCGGCATTCGATGGTGACCTGGGCAGCCGCATCGCGGGCGCCGCGATGTGGGGGCTGCACCGCAACGACGCCGAGACGACGCCGGACTTCGCCGCCCGCCGCGCGGCGCGCAAGGACTACCGCACCACCATGTTCGGCATCTCCACCGGTGTCGGAGCCGCGCGCGACGCCTACGACGCCGAGGCGCGCGCCACGATCGACGAGGCGCTTGCCGCGATGACGCCGGCGGACGCCGCCGCGCTGCGCATGACCGTGACGCGGCGCCGCTTCCCCGAGCTCTTCCTGGATGAGGAACTGGTCCGCGCGTCGGTGGCCGACGTGCTGGAGCGCCTGCCGGACGAGGACGTCGGCACGCGCCTTTCGTTGGCACGCGCGCTGGATGGATGGGTCGCAGTCGCCGGGGCCTGGCGCACGGGCACGCTCGAGCGATGCGACCTGCCTCGCGCGGTGTTCGCGGCGACTTCCGGCGACTTCCGAGGCCCGGATGCCGCTGCGCTCGAGGCCAGCATGCGCGTCGGCAACCGCCGGGGCGGCTCCGAGATGCTCTTCCAGCTTGGCATCGAGCGCCTGGCCTGCGCCGCGTCCATCGACGCGCTGGAAGCGAGCCCGAAATTCCGCGCGCTCGCCGCCCGTGCCTCGATTCCCAGCGGAGAACTGCGGAACCGCGCCGCCCTATCCTCCGCGCCATGACGCCATTCGAGAGCGAATTCCTCGGCACGCTCGTCTTCGTGTTCCTGGGGTGCGCCGTCACCGCGAACGCGCGGCTGGCGCGCACGCACGGGCACGCGATGGGCTGGTTCGGCATCTCGCTCGGCTGGGCGGCGGCGCTGGCCGCCGGCACCTGGGTCGCGCGCACGAGCGGCGGCATGCTGAACCCCGCGCTGGTGCTCGCGTCGGTGTGGGACGCGCGCGTGGCGATGGACCGTTCGCTGCTCTGGACGTACGTTGGCGCGGAGTTCGCCGGCGCGGCGGTGGGCGCGGCGCTCGCGTGGCTCGCGTTCCTGCCGCACTGGTCGCGCACCGACGACCGCGAGGCGATCCTCGCTTCGTTCGCCACCGTGCCCGCGGTGCGCGCGCCGCTCTCGAACCTGCTCGTCGAGGCGTTCGCGAGCATGGTGTTCGTGCTTGTGGCGCTGGCCGAGCGCGGGCCCGATGCGTGGGCGATCCGTGGCGTCGCGATGCTCGCGCTGATGCTGGGCATCGGCGGCACGACGCAGCTGGCGCTGAACCCCGCGCGCGACCTGATGGGTCGCGCGGTGCACGCCTTGGCGCCGATCCCCACGAAGGGACGCGGCGACTGGGGGTACGCGTGGGTGCCGTTCCTGGGGCCGATCCTGGGTGCGGCCGCAGCGGTGTTGGTCCGTCGGCTGCTGCTCTCGGCGTAAGCCGCGGTCGCAAGGCCGTTTAGGGAATTTCTCGGCAGATGCGCCCCCGTGGCCACACAGGGGGCTTTTATCTGCGCATGAGTGGTCGGAGGCGCGGATCCCCCGCGCGACACCACGCATGACACACACACCACATCACGCGATTGTCGAGCCGACCACTCTTCCCGCCGCCGCACGTTCCGCCACCGCTGCCCGCCGCCTCTACGGCCCCGAACGACCCCAGCCAGCGCAGTTCATGGCAGTGGCCGACGCCTTGCCCGGTGCGTCCGCGATCGTGCTTGACCGTTCGATGACGATCCTCGGTGGTACCGAGCGCTGGTTCCGCACGCACGACGTTCGATCCGCTTCGGCGGTCGGCCAGTCGCTGCGCACGATCCTGGCCTCGGCCGCGGGGGAGGAACGCATCGACCTTGCCATGCGGGCCTTCGAGACCGGCCCGATGGTGATCCGCGGCATCCGCGACGGCGTCCACGAGATGATCGTCGTCATGGAGACCAAGGACGCCGGCGCCGAGCGCCTGCTCTGGATGGAGCAGCTTGCCTGCGCTCTGCCGCTGGACGAGCCGGAGATGCGCGTCGCCCACGCGATCCATCACACCTGGGGTGCGCTGAAGGCACTGACCCCGAAGCAGCTGGACATCCTGCGCCTGGTGGGCATGGGCCTGGAGAACGACCGCATCGCCGACCTGACCAGCCTCTCGCGCCGGACCGTCGAGTGGCACATGCAGGGCCTGTACGAATCGCTGGGTGCCGTCGGCCGGGCTGAACTTGCACGGCTCTCGCTGCGCGCGGGCCTGCCGACCTTCCCGGTGGACGCGTGGCACCGCATGCTGCGCGCACCGGAACGCCTGCGGGCCCGGCAGGCATCGTCGTTATGATCGGGCCGTGATTCCACGCGCCGCCGCACGGCTCCTTCCGTTCGCCCTCTTCGTCGCCTGCGCACTGCCCCACGGTGCGCAGGCGATGGCGCATCGTGCGCAGGCACCGGCGGCGGGCGCGTCCGCTCCGGCCACGCAGGCCGCTCCCGCGCAATCGCCCCCGGCGCCGCCCCCGCTGATCGCCGCGCCCGGTTCGCAGCCGCGCCCCGCGCCGCCGTGGTGGGCCAAGCTCGGCATGCGCGCGCTGGAGGTCGAGTTCGGCATCCCCGTGCTCGACCAGGTCGTGCTGGTCCCGGACGAGGCCGCGTTCCTGCGCGAGATCGGGCGCTGGACCACCAAGGCGCGCTGGCCGGTGCTCATCGAGGACACCGCGTTCGCGCCGCGCTTCATCCGCGCGTTCAAGCCGTCGGTCGTGCTGCGCCGCGGTGCCGCGGACGAGCCGTTTCCCGCGGACCGCGCCGCCCGCCGCGCCGCGATCGAGGCCGCCGTCGTGCGCGCATGGGGCGGCAGCCCTGGGACCGATACGCCTTCCGCCGCGATCCGCCGTGCGGGGCTGGTGCCGCCCGGGATCGTGGCGACCTCGACGGACGATCCTTCGTGGACCGCCGCGGTGGCGCTGGCCGCGGGGCGCGGGCAGCCGATCGCGTGGATCGACCAGCCCTTCGCCGGCCCCGGCGCGGTGCTCGACACCATCGCCTACGGCAAGCTGGACAGCGCGATCCGCCAGGCGTTCGAGCAGTCGGGCTGGACATGGGAGTCGCTGGGCGACGACCTGGACACGCTGACGCTCTGCCGGAACGCGCCGCTCAAGGTGGACCTGGCGCTGCCCCCGGGCGGCCACCAGCCGCAGCTGCCGGCCGACGACAAGCCGCTCTCGCTGTCCGATGCGCTGTGCCGCCAGCCAGACGGCGCGCGGTACGCGTTCGTCGGCCAGGTCTTCGGCGAACCCGTGCGCTCGGCGGCGCTGGCGATGTGCTCGCTCTTCCTGCGCCGCGAGGAAGTGTGGACGTGGGACGGGTACGCCGGCCGCAACGGCGGTGCGGGCTTCGCGCCCTACGCGATGGACCGCACGGACCCGGTGCTGCTTTCCGAGGGCTACCGCGTGAAGCAGTGGGACGGCCCGAAGGCGGGCGTCGCCGCGTGGCGCGCGCTGCTCTCGGGCGGCATCGCGCCGGACGTGATGCTGGTGAACTCGAGCGGCAACTCGGACTTCTTCGAACTGGCCGCGACCGCCAAGACGTGGGCGACCGACGTGCCCGTGCTGCGCGAACCGATCGCGCTGGACTTCATCCACAGCTTCAGCCTGCAGTTCGCCGACTCGCTTGCGACCGTGGGCGGACGCTGGCTGGAGCATGGCGCTTACTGCTATGCGGGCTCCGTGCAGGAGCCGTACGTGGTGGCGTTCATCCCCACGTCGCTCTTCGCGCAGCGGATCGCGGCCGGCACGCCCTTCCTGGTGGCGGCGCGGCAGTGGCAGGGCGACCTGATCCCGACCGTCTGGCGCGTGGCCACGGTGGGCGACCCGTTGATGACCGCGCCTTCGCCGAAGGTGCTCGCCGGCGTGCCGGGCCGACTGCCCGCAGCCGTCGGCGCCGACTACGCCGACGTGCGAATCGCCGCGCGTGACGCGCTGGAGCGCGCGAAGGGCGCGGCCGACGACGCCACCGCCGCGCCCGCGTTCCGCGACGCGATGCGCGACCTGGTGGCCTGCGGCGACGACGCGCTGGCCGCGAAGGTCTGGCTGGTGGCGAAGGCGCGCGGACCGGCCTGCACGGCGGCCGCGGCGCACGCCGCGCTTGCCCCGCTGTTCCGCACGGGCGACCGCACGGGCTTCATGGCCGCGTGGCCCGACGCCGGCAAGCCGACGCCGGAGGAGAGCGACATGCTCTGGCACCTGTGGACCGCGGAACTGCCGAACGTCCGCGACCGCGCCGTCCTGGGCATCCTGAAGGCAAACCTGCGCGCGCCGCGCGAGGACATGGACGCGGAACTGCTGGCCCCCGCGGTGCGCGCCGCCGAGGGGCGCGACGCGGCCGTGGCGTGGCTCAATGCCGCGATCCAGCGCGCGGACCACTCCGAGGCCAAGCGCCGGATGGCCGAGCTGCAGGTCAACGTGGCGAAGTGACGGGCTGCTTGCGCCGTGCGGGCGGCGGCGATGCGTCGGCGCGCTCGCGCCACGCCGTCGCCACCGCCGCCGGGTCCTGGCGGAAGATCTCGGGCGCGCCCGGCGCGTTCGGCTGCGCGATGCCCAGGAACCGCTCGCACACGGCCTGCTCGATGCACGCAAGCAGCGCCAGCGAACCGACGAACGTCGGGTGCAGCTGGTCGCGCTGGATCAGCGCACCGTCGGCGGATTCCGACCACGTGCGCCGCCCGGCCTCGAACGGCTTGCCGGAGCGCAGCTCGGCCACCAGGCGCGCCAGCGGCACGACGGCGACGCGCGGGCGTTCCTCGGCCCACGCACGGATGCGCTCGTTGGCCCGCGCGATCGTGTCCAGCGCGGGCATCTGCGCCTTCGAGAGCATCTTGCCGACCGCGGGCGACATGTCCGGGATATCCCCGATGACCAGCGGGATGCCGGCCTTCACGACGCGGTCGGCGAGCGCAAGCCCGGCCTCCAGGTGCGCCAGGCGCTGCTTCTCGTCGCGGATCGCACGGCCGTCGCCGTCGGCGGCGCCGTAGGTGAACCAGAAGAGGAAGTCGACGCCGACGACGATGGTCGGCCGCGGCTGCGCGGCGAGCGTGCCGTCGACCTCGCGCGCGCCGTTGGTCGACGGGCTCAGGAAGAAGAGCCCGGTCGCGTCGCCGGTGACGGTCCCGGCGCCGGCGCGCGCGGCGTCGGCGACCGCGGCAAGCGTCACCGGCTGCAGCCGGCCGGGGTGGTCCGGCGGAAGCGGCGGGCGCACGCCGAAGCCGGCGCTCGCGCTGGCGCCGATCACGTGGGCGTGGTCCCAGAGCGTCTTGGCGTCGATCCCCGCGGTGACGCCCGCGGCGGACTCGCGGCCGATCGCGCGCGGCGTGACCGCCAGCCCCATCGCCAGCGTCAGGAACAGGGCGCCCGCGGCCAAGCCGCGCAGCCCGAACGACGAACTCATGAGGCGTCCTCCCCGGTGGGCAGCACGCGCACCTGCAGCTTCGGGCCCGCGACCAGGTGCCCCGGCGGCACGCTCTGCGTCACGAACACGCCGCCCGCGACGACGCTGCCCGCGCCGATCACGGTGTCGCCGCCCAGGATGGTCGCGCCCGCGTAGACGGTGACGTTCGACTCCAGCGTGGGGTGCCGGCGCGTGCCCTTGCGAAGGCTGCCGTCGGGCTCGCGCTCGAACTTCTTCGCGCCCAGCGTCACGCCCTGGTAGATGCGGCAGCCGTCGCCGATGCGGCAGGTCTCGCCGACGACGACGCCGGTGCCGTGGTCGATGAACACGCCGTGGCCGATCTCGGCGCCCGGGTGGATGTCGATGCCGGTCGCGCCGTGCATGTGCTCGGCCATCATGCGTGGCAGCACGGGCACGCCGCGCCGCCACAGCTCGTGCGCCCAGCGGTGCGCGGCCAGCGCCGCCACGCCGGGGTAGCACAGGACGACCTCCTCGCGGCTGCGCGCGGCCGGGTCGCCGCGGAACGCCGCCTCGACGTCGGCCGCGATCGCCGCGCGCGCGTCGGGGATGCGCGCGAGCACCGCGTCGGCGATCGACTCGGCGTCGTGCACGCCCCCGGCGGCGGGGGCGGCCTCCAGGCACGCGTCGACCAGTTGCACCAGCAGCGCGCGCAGCACCGGGATGCGCTCGGCCACGAACGCGTCGACGTCCACGTGGTCCGTTCCGCGCGGCAGCGGGTGGAAGCCGGGGAACGCGATCTCGCGGAAGGCGGCCACCAGTCGGGCCACGGCGTGCGGGTCCGGCAGCGGCGCGGCGCCCAGGCGCGCGATGGCCGGGTGCGCGGCGATGCTGGCGGCGATCGCGGTGTGCAGGGTGCCGTGGGCTGCGTCCGGCATGCCCCGATCGTAGCGCGTTCGGATATCCTTGCCGCCCCTCGCTGCGGCGCGCAGCAGGCTTCGCCCCGTTACCACCCCCCACCACACCATGGCGATCCTCATCGACGGCAACACGACGGTCATCTGCCAGGGAATCACCGGCTCCTCGGGCGCCTTCCACACGAAGGGCTGCCTGGAGTACGGCACGCGCATGGTGGGCGGCACGACGCCCGGCAAGGGCGGCCAGAAGGACGCCAACGGGTTGCCGATCTTCGACACCGTCGCCCAGGCCGTGAAGTCGACCGGTGCGAACGCCAGCATGATCTTCGTGCCGCCGCCGTTCGCGGGCGACGCGATCCTGGAGGCGGCCGACGCCGGCATCAAGACGATCATCGCGATCACCGAGGGCATCCCGGTGCAGGACATGGTCAAGGTGCGCGCGCGGCTTGCCGGCTACCCGGACAGCGTGCTCGTCGGCCCGAACTGCCCCGGCGTGATCACGCCGGGCCGCAAGACCGACACGGCGGGCGTGTACGCAGGCGGCTGCAAGATCGGCATCATGCCTGGCTACATCCACACGCACCGGCTGGACGCCAAGAGCCGCAAGGCGGTCGGCATCGTCAGCCGCTCGGGCACGCTGACGTACGAGGCGGTGTGGCAGACGAGCGACCGCGGCATCGGCCAGTCCACGTGCGTGGGCATCGGCGGCGACCCGGTCAAGGGTCTGAACTTCATCGACGTGCTGGCGATGTTCGCGGCCGACCAGGAGACGGACGGCGTGATCATGATCGGCGAGATCGGCGGCACCGACGAGGTCGAGGCCGGCCGCTGGATCAAGGAGAACATGCAGCACAAGCCGGTCGTGGCGTTCATCGCCGGCCGCACGGCGCCCCCGGGCCGCCGCATGGGCCACGCGGGCGCGATCATCGGCGGCGCCGACGACACGGCGCAGGCCAAGATGGACGCGCTGCGCGCCTGCGGGATCACGGTGGCCGAGAGCCCCGCGGACCTCGGCAGCGCGATGCAGAAGGCGCTGGGGCTGTAAGGCCAACCCGGTCGACTGCGTGTACCGGGTTCATGCGCCCGGTCCCCGCGAGCGCGCGGGGCCGGGGCGGGTGAACCCGGTCGACCGGGTTGCGCGTTACCCTCCCCCCATGGCCACGGACGGGCCCGCACGCACCACCGCTTCGGACGCGCCGCGGCGCACGTCGCTCGCGCGGTTGTACGGCAACCCGACGATGCTCGCGCTGCTTGCGCTGGGGTTCGCGGGCGGCTTGCCGAACGTGATGATCACCGACGTCGCCAAGGCGTGGACGTCCGCCGCGGGATGGGACGTCGCGGCGATCGCGGCGCTCGGGTTCTGGACCTTCCCCTACGCGCTGAAGTTCCTGTGGGCGCCGCTCGTGGACGCCGTGCCGGTGCCGATCCTCGGTCGGCTCGGACTGCGCCGTGGGTGGCTGCTCCTGACGCAGGTGGGCGTGCTGGCGGGGCTCGTGACGATGTGCCTGCTGGGGCCCGACCGCCCCGGCGCGTTCGTCGCGGCGGTGGCCGTCGTCGCGTTCCTCTCGGCCACGCAGGACACGGTGGCCGACGCGTTCCGCACCGAGACGCTAACCGACGAGGAACTGGGCGCCGGCGCCAGCACGTTCGTCACCGGCTACCGGATCGCGTTCGTCGCGTTGGGCGCCGGGATCCTGGCTTCCGCCGACGCGATCGGCTGGCGCGTGGCCGCGCTGGTGGGCTCGGTCGCGATGGTCCTCGGCATCGTGGCCACGCTCCGCGCGCGCGAGCCCGCCATCGCGCGTACGCGCCCGGGCCTGCGCGACTCCATCGTGCAGCCGGTGGCCGCGTTCTGGCGCTCGTGGGGCGTCGCGTTCCTGGCGCTGGTCCCGTTCGTGCTCCTCTTCAAGCTGCCCGACCAGCTGGCGAACGGCATCACCACGCCGCTCCTGATGAAGGGGCTGGGCTACTCCGCCGCGTCGATCGGCTGGATCCGGCAAGCGTTCGGGATCGGCATGACGATCCTGGGCGCCGGCGTCGGCGGATGGATGGTCGCGCGCCTGGGCGTCGTGCGCTGCCTGTGGATCTTCGGCGTCGCGCACTGCCTGAGCATCGGGGGCTTCCTGGCGCTGGCGATCAGCTACGGCGCGACGGTGCACGCCGCGCCCGCCGCGCCGCCGCCGACGTGGGCGCTCGTGCCGGCGATAGGCATCGAGAACTTCGTCATCGGCCTGGTGACCAGCGGCTTCGTCGCCTTCCTGATGGGCGCGTGCGATCGCCGCTACACGGCCACGCAGTACGCGCTGCTCACGGCGCTGATGGCCGCGGGCAACGCGCTGGCGCAGTGGGCCAGCGGCGCGCTGGCGGCCGCGCTCGACTACCCGAACTTCCTGATGGCGGCCATGCTCGCCGGCGTTCCGGGCGTGCTGCTGATCCCGTTCGTGTCCGGAAAGCGCGCCGCGGCCGATTGTTAAGAGGATCGCCGCGGGCGGGGGGCTCCGGTACGATTGTTCGCCTCATGGCCGACGCGACCGCCACCGAACCGAAGTCCCGGGCGCCCCTGACCTACAAGGCGTCGGGCGTCGACATCGACGCGGGCGACGAGGTCGTCGACCGCATCAAGCACGTCCTCAAGCGCACGCACGGCCCGCGCGTCATGGGCCAGCACGGCGCCTTCGCCGGCATGTTCCGGCTTGACTACAACCAGAAGCTCTTCAAGCGCAACTATCGCGACCCGGTGCTGGTGGGGTGCACCGACGGCGTCGGCACCAAGGTCATGCTGGCCGCCGAGCGCCGGATCTACGACACGGTCGGCATTGACTGCGTCGCGATGAACGTCAACGACCTCATCGTCCAGGGCGCCGAGCCGCTCTTCTTCCTGGACTACCTGGGGCTCTCGAAGCTGGATCCCGAGGCGACCGCGAAGATGATCGAGGGCGTGGCCAAGGGCTGCGAGATCGCCGGCTGCGCGCTGATCGGCGGCGAATGCGCGGAGATGCCGGACATCTACAAGCCGGGCGACTTCGACATCGCGGGCTTCTGCGTGGGCGTGGTGGAACTCTCGCGCGTGGTGGACGCCGCGCGCGTCAAGAAGGGCGACGTCGTGATCGGCCTCCGCGCCTCGGGCGTGCACTCGAACGGCTACTCGCTGGTGCGCCGGATCGTGAAGGACGCCGGCCTGGACATGGACCGGGTCTACCCCGAGCTGGGCGGCGACCCGCTGTGGAAGGTGCTGCTTGAGCCCACGCGGATCTACGCCAAGCCGATCA
The DNA here is from genome assembly GCA_040382255.1 of Phycisphaeraceae bacterium. Lineage (GTDB taxonomy): Bacteria > Planctomycetota > Phycisphaerae > Phycisphaerales > SM1A02 > UBA966. The sequence goes on along the minus strand of JBEIFT010000024.1, from coordinate 7,626 downwards.
CGAAGCTGCTGGGCAGCTACAAGAAGAAGAAGGTCGTCAGCGGCATGGCGCACATCACCGGCGGCGGCCTGCCGGGCAACGTCAGCCGCGCGCTGGGCCCCAAGGTCGACTGCGTGATCGACACCTCGAAGTGGGCCCCGAACCCGGTCTTCCCGTTCCTGCAGCAGCACGGAAACGTCGAGCGCGACGAGATGTTCCGGGTGTTCAACATGGGCATCGGGTACACGCTGGTCGTCCGTCCTTCGTTTGCGGATGCCGTGCTGGAGAAGCTCACCAAGTATGGCGAAGAGGCTTGCGTCATCGGCGAGATCGTGAAAGGAACCGGGGAAGTTCGGCTCAATCACGGCGAAAGCGCCTGATCTACGCATCTTTCCGGCAGATTCTCGCTCGCACCACTGCAAGAATGCGCCTTTGAGGGCTGCGCATTCCGGTGATCTTGCGGCCATTACCGGGGAACTTGCCTCAAGCCGTCGTTGCGCGTCGCCGAACCGGGGTTATGTTCGTAGGGGGGCGTCTTCATGCGCCCGAGTTGTGCGCCCGGCCACGTGGGTGGGCCCCGATCTTCACTCTCCAGAGGAGACACTGATGCTTCGTTCCTCCTTCAGCGCCCGCGCGTCGGTCCTCACGGGCCTGGCCGCCATCGCGCTCACCGGTTCGGCGTTCGCGCAGGTCGCGGGCGACGAGTGCACCAACGCCCTCGCGGCGAACGTCGGTGCGAATCCCTTCACCACCCTCGACAAGACGTCCAGCGCGAACCCGCCGAGCGACACCCAGTGCTCGACGACGTTCCTCACGTGGGGCACCGTGAATCCCGACGTGTGGTTCACCTGGACCGCGCCCTCGGTCGGTCTCCTGACCATCTCCACCTGCGACGCCGCGGGCTTCGACACCTCGATGGTGCTCTATTCGGGCACCTGTGCCAGCCTGACCCAGATCGCCTGCAACGGCGACTCTTCCGGCGACACGGGCTGCCAGCAGTACTACTCCAAGATCGCCGGCCAGTCGGTGACCGCGGGCACGACGTACTTCGTCCGCATCGGCGGCTACCAGGGCGAGCAGGGCTCGGCCACGCTGAATGTCGCGTTCGAAGCATCGACCGGCGCATGCGCGACCGCGACGGGCGGCTGCGGTGTCGTTCATGCCAGCGGCGGCTGCAACCAGCCCTCGTGCTGCACCACCGTGTGCGGCCTGTTCCCCGACTGCTGCGACGTGACCTGGGACCAGACGTGCGTCGATCTGGCTGTCAGCCAGTGCGGCATCTTCGTCTACCAGTGCACGCCGGGCGGCCCCGCCAACAACTGCGCGACCGCCGCGACCGCGGTCTCGGGTGACGGCACCGTGAACTTCACGAACGTCGGCGCGACCAAGGACGGCCCGGACCACGCGGCCGCCACCTGCAGCTCGGGAAACAACTTCTTCTGGAACGACGTGTGGTTCAAGGTCGCGGTCGTCGCCAATGGCGAACTGTCCGCGAGCCTGTGCGGCACCGTGCCGTTCGACAGCAAGCTGGCGATCTACGACATGGGCACCGCGCCCGCGTCGTTCGATTACAACACCCTGCCCACCGCGCTGGTCGGCTGCAACGACGACGGCACCAACTGCTACCAGACGGACGGCGTGACGCCGTACGCCTCGTACCTGGCGGTGCCCGTCGCGGTCGGCCACACCTACCTGGTGCGCCTGGCCAGCTACGCCGACGGCGACACGGGCAGCGGCACGATCACGTTCAACGTGCCCGAGCCCTGCCAGCTGCCGTCCTCCAACGCCAGCGAGGGCGAGGTCTGCGGCAGCAGCACCAACAACGGCTGCGTGAACAGCGTCGTCTCGGCCACCCCGATCTCGGGCGGCCAGAAGGTCGCAGGCACGTTCTTCGCCTCGGCCGGCTCGCGTGACGTCGACTACTACGCGATCACGCTCGCCCAGGCTTCGACGGTCTCCTTCAAGACCTACTCGGCCAGCACCGTGGTCTCGTCGATGTTCGGCGGCGACCTGTGCACGGGTGCCTTCCTGGTCGCGACGGGCTCGGGCAGCTGCCCGAACACGCTCTCGGCCTGCATGCCCGCCGGAACGTACTACGTCGCGATCGCGCCGAGCACGTTCGACGGCACGCCCTGCGGCAGCGGCGTCTTCAACAACTACGTGGTCGAGTGCACCGTGGCCCCGTCCGCATGCGCGCCGTTCGCCAACGGCTGCATCGACGCCGGTCCGGACACCCGTTCGGGCAACAGCGACACGGCCGTCTCGTTCGGCCTGGTCGCCTGCGCCGGCGGCTCCTACACGACCGACAACTCCTACGCGACGGTCTTCTCCGGCATCACCGGCGGACAGATCCAGTGCATCGAGTTCGGCGTGAGCAACTACCAGAACGTCGGTGGCACGCTCTACGTGGGCCAGGTCCAGCCGGCCAAGATCAGCGTCTACCGTGACACCAACGGCGGCGCCCCGGTCGACGTCGGCAACGACCTTGTGCTGGTCGCGTCCCAGGACGTCCAGCTCAAGGGCGGCGTGTACCTCGCGGGTGCGCAGTTCGACCCGCCGATCTGCGTCGACGGCAACACGCAGAACCTGGTCGTCGTGCTTGACCTCTACGCGACGCCGTCGGGTGCGAACTTCGGCGTCCGCGCGGCGGGCAATGCCGGCACCACGGCGGGCCTCGTGTACCTGAAGGCCGCCGGCTGCGACATCGACACCTACACGCTCTCCACCGACATCGGCAACTTCCCCGATGCGTGGGTCGTGAAGCTCAACGGCAACTTCACGCAGTGCGGCAGCAACTGCCCGGCCGACCTCAGCGGCGACAACGTCGTGAACGGCGCCGACCTCGGCATCCTGCTGGGTGCATGGGGCACGGCCGCGGGCGACCTGAACGCGGACGGCACCACCAACGGCGCCGACCTCGGCCTGATGCTGGGCGCGTGGGGCAACTGCCCCTGATCCCGTGAACCGATCGCGGGCGCCCGTGGCCTGCGCATGAAACTCCACGACCCCCGGCTTCGGCCGGGGGTCGTGCGTTTTTCGGGCGGTGCGGGGCCGCGCCTCAGTCGCCCTTCCAGTTGCGTGCGCGCTTCTTGTCGGCGTCGCGCTTCTTGCCTTCCAGCCGACGCTGCACGCTTCCCCATGTCGGCTTGGTCTTCTTGCGAACCTTGGGGCGGATCGCTGCGCCGGAGACAAGCACCTTCAGCCGCGCCTCGCAGGCCTCGCGGTTCATCAGCTGGCTGCGGTGCAGGTCGCAGCGGAAGAGCAGCGAGTCGCCGCCGACGAGCGCCGCGCCCGCCATCGCAAGCAGGCGCTCGCGCGCGGCGTCGTCCAGACCGCCCAGTTCGGCGATCGCGACGCGCAGTACCGCGGCGGTGCTGGCCTTGTTGACGTGCTGGCCGCCGGGCCCGCGCGCCGTGGTGAACGACCAGTCCAGGTCCTGCGGGCGCACCCACGCGCCGTGGCCAAGCAGCAGCGCGCCCGGCGGCGGCGGGACGCGGCGCGGCGGGGGGGGCGGTGAACCGGGTGCGGGGTACGCTTCCGACATGGTCGTCCCCGGCATTGTCGCATGCGTCCTCGCCTTCGATCCCTTGCAGTCGGCGGGAAATGCCCCCGGGGCGGCGGCGCAGGCCGTCCCGGTCCCGGCCGGCGCGCCCGTTGCGGCGGCGGCCAGCCCGTCCGCGGCCCCGTTCCTCGACTTCCAGCAGCGCCCGATCGTCACGATCGACCTGGACGCTTGGGTGCCGCGCCTGACCGGCACCGCCAAGGTCGGCACGGGCGGCACGAAGTTCGAGCTGAACCACGATCTGGCCGTCGACGACAGCGTCCCCGCGTTTGCCGGGGAAATCGCCGTCTGGCTGGACCGCTGGCGCGTGGGGATGATCGGGTTCCAGTCGTCCGCCGGCAGCACCGAGCGCGCCGGCGTGGGCGGCACCTTCGGCAACACCGTGATCACCGCCGGCGACACCATCTCGGGCACCTACAGCGCATGGATGGTGGGCGTCGAGGCCGGCTACGTGCTGTGGCGCCCGTTCGCCGACCGGCCGCTGCCGTGGGACGGCGCGGGCGCGAACCGCGACCGCGCGACCTCGGTCCTGGGCGCGAACGGCCGCCCGCGCTTCGACGCGCAGGTGCTGGTGATCGGCGGCGCGATGTGCTTCGACTACCAGCAGCAGCTGACCGACGTGACCACCGGCAGCAGCTCCAGCTTCGACAAGTTCGTCGGCTGCGTCTACGGCGGCGTGGGGCTCGACCTGTGGATGGGCTTCGACGGGCGCGTGCCGCTGGTGCAGGACGTGCGGCTGTACGCGGACGTCGGCATCGGGCCGTCGATCCCGGACGCCGACATCCTGTGGATGATCCGTGCGGGCGTCTGCATGATGTTCACGCAGAACGTCGGCATCGAGCTGGGATACCGGCTGTTCGACTTCAACCTGCAGTCCGGGCCCTCCGACGTCGACGGCGGACTGCGCGGCCTCTTCGGCGGGCTGACGGTGAAGTTCTGAGGCGAGCGATGGGCGACGCGCCGCGGCACCACGACGACGTCCCGCACCCTTCGCAGCGCAGGCGCGGCAACGGATTCCTGCGCGCGAAGCTGCGGCACGCGGTGCTGACGCGCGTGGCGGACACGCTTACGCTGGGGGTGCTGGGGCGGCGGCACCACGCGCAGCCGATCGTGGTGCGCACGGTCGAGGTGCGCTCCGCGGCCTGGCCGCGCGAATACGACGGGCTGCGCATCGCGCACGTGACGGACTTCCACCTGGGCCACCTGATGCCGGTGGAGCGCGCGATCGACGCAGTGCAGCGCGTGGCCGCGCTTCGTCCCGACGTCCTGGCGTGCACCGGCGACGTGGTGGACCTTGAACTGGACGGTGCCGCCGCGCTGCTGCGTGCGATGGCCGCGGTCGACGCCCGCTGGGGCCACTACCTGGTGCTGGGGAACCACGACCACCTGGACGACGGCCGCGCGCTGGCGGCGCTGGCCGGCCGCTGCGGGATGCAGGTGCTGCACGGGCGGGTGGTCGAGACCGGCCACGCGCGGTCGCCGCTGCGCGTCGGCGGGGTCGACTGGGGGCGGACGGTCGGCGCGCAGTCGGCCGCGGTCGACGCGCTGCCCGAGGTGCCGCACCTGCTGCTGGCGCACAACCCCAAGGCGTTCCGTGCCGCCGCGGCGCGCGGCGTGCCGCTGACCCTGAGCGGGCACACGCACGGCGGGCAGGTGGCGCTCAAGGGCCGGCCGCGCGCGAACCTTTCGTTCGCGCACCGGCTGAGCGCGGGGACCTACCACCAGGGATCGAGCGCGCTCTTCGTGAGCGTCGGCGCGGGCGCGTGGTTCCCCGTGCGCGTGCACTGCGCACCCGAGGTCGTGCTGCTCACCGTGCGGAGCGGATGAGATCCCACGCGGCGTCGACGTGGCGTTCCTCGACGCCGGGCGCGCCGACCGAGAAGCGGATCACGTGCCGGCCGCCCAGGCGCGTGTGGCTCAGGAAGACGCGTCCGGTGGCATTGACGCGCTCGAGCAGCGCCGCGCTTTCCTCGTCGGTGGCGCCGCGCGGGCGGAAGCACGTGAGCGTCCATGGCGTGGGCGCGACCAGCTCGAAGCGCTCGTCCGCCGCGACGTGCGCGCGGAAGCGGTCGGAGAGGGCCACGTGGCGGCGGACCAGCGCGCGCAGGCCCTCCACGCCGAAGTGCCGGATCACGAACCACAGCTTCAGCGCGCGGAAGCGGCGGCCGAGCGGGACCTGCCAGTCGCGGTAGTCGATGACCTTGCCGCTGGCGGTCGCGTCGTTGCGCAGGTACTCGGGCAGCACGCTCAGCGCGCGCACCAGCGCGGCGCGGTCGCGCACCCAGAAGGCGTCGCAGTCGAAGTTGACCATCATCCACTTGTGCGGGTTGACGCAGTAGCTGTCGGCGAATTCCAGCCCGCGGTGGATGCCGCGGAACTCGGGGCACAGCGCGGCGATGCCCAGGTGCGCGGCGTCGACGTGGAGCCACGTGCCGCAGGAGTTGCACGCGGGGCCGATCTCCGCGACCGGGTCCACGGCATGGCTGGAGGTCGTGCCCACGGATGCCACGCACAGGAACGGGACGTGCCCCTCGGCGCGGTCGGAGAGCAGCATCGACTTGAGCGCGGCGGGGTCCATCGAGTGGTCGGCCCGCGTCGGGACGGTGCGGACGGAGTCGGCGCCCAATCCGCAGATGCGCGCGGCCTTCTCGATGCTGCTGTGCGCGTGCGCGGTGGCGTAGGCGACCAGGCGCGGATGGCCGTCGCCCTGCAGGCCGCCGTGCGCGCCCGCGAAGTCGGTGGCGCGCTCGCGCGCGGCGATCATCGCGCACAGCGTGGCGCTGCTGGCGGTGTCCTGGATCACGCCGCCGCCGGTGCCGGTGCTCAGGAAGTGCGCGGGCAGGTCCAGCATGCCGGCCAGCCAGTCCATGACGTGCGTCTCGAGTTCGGTGCACGCCGGCGACGTGGACCAGAGCATGCCCTGCACGCCGAGCCCGGCCGAGAGCAGCTCGCCCAGGATGGAGGGCCCGCTGGCGTTCGCGGGGAAGTACGCGAAGAAGCCGGGGCTCTGCCAGTGGGTCAGGCCTGGCACGATCACGCGGTCGAGGTCGGCCATGACCGCTTCCCAGGGCTCGCCGTGCTCCGGCGGGGCGGCCGGCAGCTGCGCGCGGACCCAGCCGGGCTGCACCTGCGATGCGACCGGGAATCGCTCGATGCCCTCTACGTAATCGGCGATCCAGTCGACCATTGCGTGGCCGTGGCGGCGGAAATCGAAGGGAGCGGTCCCGGCCTGTGGGGTGTTATGCGGCTGTTGCGGGAGGTCCGTCATGGCGTTGGTTTGTCCCGCGGCGCGCGGTCGGGCAAACTGTACGCGGAGAACCACACCATGACCGACCCCGCCGCCAACGCGTCCGCCACTTCCGCCTGCTGCCAGGGCACCTCGTGCTGCACCGGCTGCCCCGCCACGTGCCCGTGCGCCGCGCGGCTCGAGAAGCTGGAGAAGCGCGTGCGCCGGATCCGGATCTGCCTGTGGATCGCGCTGGGGTTCTTCATCCTGCTGCTCGGCATCGCGATCGGCAAGGGCTCGGCGCACGACGAGATGATGCGCCGTGGGATGGACGGACCGCGCATGATGCAGCCGATGCCGAACATGCGGACGGCGGAGGGGATGCCCGGCCCCGGCCCGCAGGGTCCGCAGGGGCCCGCGATGCAGCCACAGGGCGGGCAGGGCATGGGTCCCGGTCCCGGCCCGGGGTCGATGAACGATCGCGGCCCGCAGGATGGCCGCGGGCGCGGTGGGCGCGCGGGGCGCTGACGGAAGGTCGCACCGCTTCATTCGCTGACGATCGCGAGGCGTGAAGGCAGTGCGTGGTTGCCGCGGCGTTTCGCTGCGCGTGGCCCTTGAGGCAGTGCGTGGTCGCCGCGCCCTTTCGCTGCGCTTGGCCCCTCCTCCGCGAACTTCCTCGCTCCACCAGGTTCCGCTCGTCATCGTGTTCGGCTGGCTCGTCACATGGAGCGACCCGGGCCGAATCGGACCGTGGTACCCGTGCCTCGCGGCCTCGTACGTCGCTGCGGAGGGGGCCGATGCTCGCTGCGGGCGCTCGCCGGTGGACGTTCCCGTGGCGATCGTCGTGCTGCCATTGCAG
>JBEIFT010000023.1:0-18506 GCA_040382255.1 Phycisphaeraceae bacterium | reverse complement strand
GTTCCTGGCCTTCACGCTGCTGGCCTGCGTCGTGGCCGCATCGCCGGCGCGCGCCGATCTCGGGGCATTCGATCCGTCGCAGGCGCTCCCGGCGCCGATCCAGCTGCCGCTCCTCTCCGCGGTGGATGACGCCGCGATCCGGTGCACCCCGGAGCAGTGGCAGCGGCTGGTCGAACTGCACCGCGAGCACCTGGTGGAGTGGTAAGGCGGACGGCGCGGTCGTCCCGGCCGAGGCGCTCGCGCGCGCGCAGGACGCGCTCTACCGCCAGGACGTGCGCCCGCACGACGTGATCGCGGGACTGCTCGAGGAGCTCCGCGCCACGGCCCTCGCCGAGCGCGACGACACCGCCCGCGCCCGCGCCGCCCGCGTCCACTCCGACCACCTGCGCGCGGTCTGGTTGGGCTGGGCACAGGCGATGGCCCGCGCCACCGAGGCAGCGCGCATCCTGCGCACCGCCGGCGCGCCCGCGGCGAAGGCGCTGCTGGAGCCGTGAGGCGCGGCGGGCGGCGGCTGTCCTATCATCCCGGAATGCCCGACCCACGCCCCACCCCCGAGCAGGCGATGCACCACGTGCACGAGCTCCTCCGCTTCATCGGCGAGGATCCCGCGCGCGAGGGCCTGCTGGACACACCGAAGCGCGTCGTCAAGGCGATGCACGAGCACTTCTGGGGCTACGGCGCCGACCCGATCGAGCCGCTCTCGCGGACCTTCAGCGAGGTCGAGGGCTACGACGAGCTGGTCCTTCTGTCGAACATTCAGGTGCACAGCCACTGCGAGCACCACATGGTGCCGTTCGTCGGCGTGGCGCACGTCGGGTACATCCCGAACGGGCGCGTCGTCGGCCTGTCGAAGCTGGCGCGCGTGGTCGACATCTACTCCAAGCGCCTGCAGGTGCAGGAGAAGCTGACGGCGCAGATCGCCGGCGCGATCCACGACACGCTGAAGCCGCACGCCGTGGGCGTGGTGGTGCAGGCGCGGCACTTCTGCATGTGCTACCGCGGCGTCCAGCAGCCGAACGCGATCACCACCACCAGCAAGCTGTACGGCACGTTCCTCTCGAACGCGGCCGCCCGGTCCGAGTTCTTCCAGCTGATCGGCGCGTCGAAGCCGGCCGAGGGGCTGTGAGCGCACGCATCGGGATCGACCTGGGCGGCACCAAGGCCGAGGTGCTGGCGCTCCGCGCCGACGGCACCGAGGCGCTGCGCGCCCGCGTCGCGAGCCCGAAGGAGTATCCCGCGCTGCTCGACGCGCTGGCCGGCCTGGTGGCGCAGGCCGACGCCGCGCTGGGCAGCGCCGACGCGCCCATCGGCGTGGGCGCGCCCGGCTCGCCGAACCCGCGCACCGGCACGCACCGCAATTCCAACCTGCTGGCGATGAACGGCCGGCCCTTCCAGGCCGACCTGCGCGCGCGCCTGGGCGGGCGCCGCGTCCGCGTGACGAACGACGCCAACTGCCTGGCGCTGAGCGAGGCGATCGACGGCGCCGCCGCGGGGCAGGGGCCGGTCGTCTTCGGCGTGATCATCGGCACCGGCGTCGGTGGCGGCCTGGTGGTGAACGGCGACGTGGTCGACGGGCGCCTGGGGATCGGCGGCGAGTGGGGCCACAACCGGCTGCCGGGCCTGGGCGACGCCGACGCGTCCGCGTTCCCGTGCTACTGCGGCAAGCTCGGCTGCCTGGAGCAGTTCCTCTCGGGCCCCGCGCTCGAACGCCGCTACGCGAAGGCCGCGTGCGCCGTGCGCCCCATGGCCGAGATCGCCGCGCGCGCCGCGGACGGCAGCGACGGCGACGCCGAGGCGACCATCGCGTGGTACGTCGAGGCGCTCGCGCGCAGCCTCTCGGTGGTCGTCAACATCTGCGACCCCCACGCGATCGTCCTGGGCGGCGGCGTGAGCAACGTCCCGGGGCTGGCCGAGTGCGTGCAGGCCGCGCTCCCGCGGTGGGCGTTCAGCGACACCTGCGACACTCCGGTCCTGCGCGCGAAGCACGGCGACTCCAGCGGCATCCGCGGCGCGGCGCTCCTGGGCGCGATCGGGGCCTGACGCCCCGCGCCCGTCACACCTCGACTTCGCGGTGCTCCGCACTGCTGCGGTAGATCGCGTCCAGCACGGACTGCACCCGGCGGCCGGCGGCGGCGTCGGCGTGCGGGGGCGTGCCCTTCTCGGCCAGCGCGCGGAACATGCGGTACTGCTCGTCCCAGGCGTCGTGCTCGACGTTGCCGCTCTGGAACTCGGGCGTGACGTCGGCCACCTTGCCGTAGGCCTCGGTGGCGATCGTGAATTGCTTGCCGAAGATCGGGAAGAAGCAGCCGCCCTTGTCTCCGAAGACGGTGATGCCGTTGGCCATGTGCTTCTCGTCGACGTTCATGGCCCACGTGACGTTCAGCTCGATGGTCAGGCCGCCGGCGCAGCGCACGAGCGCGGTGGCGTGGTCCTCCACGTCGCAGGTGCCGTCGAACTTCGGCGGGCCGGCCCACATGTTGGTGTGGACGTAGTCCTTCATTCGCTTGCCGAACGTCGAGTAGGTCACGCCGCTCACGCGCTGCGGGGTGGCGTTGCCGGCCAGGAACAGCGAGAGGTCCAGGACGTGCACGCCCAGGTCGATGAGCGGACCGCCGCCCGACGTCGCCTTCGTGGTGAACCACCCGCCCAGGCCCGGCACGCCGCGGCGGCGGTAGAGGCTGCACTTGACGTGGTAGACGTTGCCGAAGCCGCCGGCGTCGATCACCTGCTTCACGGCCTTGCTGGCGGGGGTGCCGCGGCTGACGAAGCCCATCTGCAGGCGGCCCTTGGTCCGCTCGAGGGTCTTGATGATCGTGTCGCACTCGGCCACGTTCATCGCCATCGGCTTCTCCAGGAAGACGGTCTTGCCAGCCTCCAGCGCCTCGCAGGCGACGGTGGCGTGGTCGACGTTCGGCACCGCGACCACCACCGCGTCGACCTCCTTCAGCGCCAGCAGCTCCTTGATGCTGCCGCAGACCTTCGAGCCGGGGTACTTGGCGCCGAACGCGCCGCCCTTGGCGGGGTTCACGTCCCAGACGCCCGCGATGGGGATGCCCGCCCGCGTGGCGGTCTCCGCGTGGACGTTGCCGATCGCGCCTGCGCCGATGATGCCGAGCTTCATGGTCATGGAAGCCGAAAGATAGCGGCGCGACGTGGCCGATAGCGGGGCAGGACCTAGGATTCCGCCCACCCATGGCAGCGCAGCGCACCGTCATCGTCGGAGCCGGCATCGTCGGCCTCTCCACCGCCTGGTACCTGGCACGCGCCGGGCACCAGGTGACCGTCATCGACCGCGAGCCCGTCGGCGACGGCGCCAGCTGCGGCAACGCGGGGCTGCTCTCGATCGGGCATTACCCGCTCACGCGGCCGGGCGTGAGCTGGCGTGGCATCAAGTGGATGTTCGACCGCAACGCGCCGCTCTTCATCCGCCCGCGCGCGGACGCCGCGCTGCTCGGGTGGCTGTGGGACTTCCACCGCCACTGCAACCAGCGGTGGCTCGACGGCTGCATGAAGAGCCTGTGCGAGATGGGCTTCCCCACGCTCGCCATCTTCGAGGAGATGATCGCCGCCGAGGGCATCGACTGCGACTACCGCCGCGACGGCTGGCTGGACGTGGTGATGGACCCGGCCAACATGCCGCACGCCGAGGCCGAGGCGAAGGCGCTCGTCCCGCACGGCTACTCGTACACGGTGCTCTCCGGCAGGGAACTGCGCGAGCGCAGCCCGTGCTTCGCCGACGAGGTGGCCGGCGCCGTCTGGTACACGGACAGCGCGCACTGCCACCCCGGCGACTTCATGCGCGGCCTGGCGCGCGCGTGCGAGCGGCACGGCGTCCGCTTGCTGGCCGGCGAGGAGGCGGTGGCCATCGCGCGCGACCGCTCCGGCCGTGCGTCGGGCGTGGTGCTGGGCTCCGGCGGCACGGTCGAGGGCGACAACGTCGTGATCGCCGCCGGCGTCTGGAGCGACGCGCTGGGCCGCAGCGTCGGCCTGGACATCCCGATGCAGGGCGCGCGCGGCTACCACCTGCAATACGAGGGCATCCCGCAGCTGCCGTTCACGGGCTGCGTGCTGCACGAGACGTTCGTCGCCGTCACCCCGATGCGCGACCAGCTGCGCCTGGCCGGCACCCTCGAGATCCAGGCGCTGGGCAAGCCCTGGATGCGCAACCGCCTGGACATGCTGCCGCGCGGCGCGATGCGCTACATCAAGGGCATCGACCGCGGCCGCGTGGTGGGCGAGTGGGCCGGCTACCGCCCGTGCACGTCGGACGGCATGCCGGTCATCGGCGCCGTGCCCCGCACGCCGGGGCTCTTCGTGGGCACCGGTCACGCGATGATGGGCATGACGCTGGGCCCCGTGACAGGACAGGCGGTCGCCCCGCGGGTGCTCGGCGACCGCCCGAAGGTGTCGTTGGGGATGTGCGGACCGGAGCGTTACTTCCCGGCCGGCGCCGCGGGCTGAGCGGGCTTCGCCGCGCCGTCGCCCTTGAGCGCATCGGCCTCGTACTCCTTGAGGGTCTCCTTGAGCTCCTCGACGAAGTCCGCGCCGTTGGGGCCCCACGCCTTCGCGGCCTCGATCGCCGCCTTGGTCTGGTCGATGGCACGCTTCCAGTCCTTCTTCATGCTGTACGCGTGGCCCAGCTCGGCCAGCAGCTGCGGCTGCGCCTTCATCTCGGCGTCGTCCTTCATCACGCCCTCCAGCCAGCCGATCGCCACGTCGACGCGGCGGTCCTGGATGTCCGGCATGCGCAGGACGGTCATCGCCAGCCAGGGGCGGACGCGCGGATCGGCCGCGGCGACCTTCGTGGCCAGCGAGTAGGCATCGTCGTTCTTGCCGGCCATCAGCAGTGCGCCCATCTTCTGCGCCTCGAGCATCGAGCGCTGGTCGGCGGGGGCCGCCGCGATCTGCTCGTCCATCATCCTGATGACCGTGGGCCAGTCCTTGTTCTCGATGGCCTTCGCCATCGCATTCTGCTGGCCCTGCTGCGCCAGCTCGTCGGCCATGGCGTCCTCGAAGGTCTTCTTCGCGGCCTTGGCGTCGTAGGTGCCGGCGACGACCTGCTTCAGCGGCTCGTCCATCTCCATCGGGTGGCCGATCCACTGGACCGTGCCTTCCTTGACGATGAACGCGGTCGGGATGCCGCCCTGGCCGGCGGCCTCCATGTACGCCTTGTGCGTCGAGCGGTCCGGGTCCGCGCCGATCGTGTAGCGCGCCTTCTGCTTCCACTCGTCCTTGTCCAGGAAGCGCTGGACGACGTCGGCCTTCTCGTCGCTGATGCCGACGACCACGACGCCCTTGTCCTTCATCTCTTCGGCGATCGTGGTGAGGTGCGGCATGCTCTGCTTGCAGGGGCCGCACCAGGTGGCCCAGAACTCGATGACGTAGGTCTTGCCGGGCTCGAAGAACGCGGGCTTCTCGCCGCGGACGAACGTCTCGACCTCGGGCATGGGGGCCTTGGAGCCGATCGAGAGCTTCAGCGAGGGAGCGGCGTCGCCGGCGGCCTTGGCGCCGTCGGCGGGCTTCGCCTGGGCCGGCGTCGTGATCGCGGCCGGAACGGAGTCGCCGGCCCTCTGGGCGGGCGCGGCAGGCGCGGCGGCCTGCGCGAGCGAGAGAGCGAGCATGGTGCAGAGGATCATCGTGTGGCCTCCTTGGGCCGTTGGTGGTGGGGGGTCCGTGGGGTCGATTCCGTGGTCGTACGCGCGCGGCTCACTTGCCGTTCGGGGCGCCGCGGGGCGGGGCGCCCGCGCCGGGACCGGCAGGGCCGCCGGGGCCGCCCGGACCGCCGCCCATGCCCATCGCCTTCGCGAGCTCCATCTGCATGGAGGCGTTGAAGGCCATCTGCGCATCCTGCTGGCTCTTGACCTTGCCGGCGGTGATGTCGTCGGAGACCTGGTTCGCCGCATTGCGGAACGCGTCGCGCATGACCGGGCCCAGCGCGTTCGCCATCATGATGGTCTGGCGCGCGGCGGCGTCGTTGCCGCTGGCCTTCGCGAAGTCGATGCACCACTTGCCGTCGACCTTGACCATCGGCACCGGGCGGCCGACGGGCTTGCCGTCCTTGCCGGTGGCTGCGATCAGCGCCGTGGCGTCGGTGACGTCCGTGGCGGCGAAGGTGACGCCTTCCATGCCCTGCGGCAGCTGGATGAAGCCGCCGAAGGGACGCTTGAAGGTGCTGACCGTCGCGGCGATCATCGGCTGCATGTCGGCGAACATGCCGCGGACGACGCGCAGCGGCGCCTTGCCCTCGGGGGTCGTGGCGGCCATCGCCTTCATCACGCGCTGGGTGGCGTCGGGGTCCGTCGAGAGCTTGGGCATGTACGCGACGGCGGCGTCGAGCGAATCGAAGCCCTCGCTGGTCACGTCGGGGAACGCGGCCTCGGCGGTCGCGTTCAGCTTGGCGCCGGAGGCGTCGACCATCGGGCGGGCGTCGTCGCCGGGGGCCTTCGGGGCGGCGGGGGCGGCCGGCACGGCCGGGGCCTTGGGCGCGGCGGGTGCCGCGGCCGGCGTGTCCTGCACGAACGACGTCTTCTTCGTCTCCTGCGCGGGGGCGGTGCCCTTCTCGTACTTCTCGAGCGTGGCCTTCAGCTCGTCGGCCTGGCCCTCGCCGGCCTTCTGGATCGCCTGCTTCTGCGTGGCGACCGCGTTCGCCTTGTCGCCCTTCTCCCAGTACGCGCGGGCCAGCGTGTCCAGGATCGAGCCGTCCTCGCCCTTGCTGGCCTCGACCGCGGCCTTGGCCGTGCCGAGCGCGAAGTCAAGGTCGCGGCCCTCGAGCTTCGGCGTGTCCAGGACGAACCACGCCACCTGGTTCAGCACCATGGCGTTGCCGATGTTCGCGGCGACGATCTCGCGGCCCAGCTTGTAGCCGTCGTCGCTGCGCTTGGCGTTCGCGAGCAGGAACTGCATCTTCTGCACGCGCAGCCCGTCCTTTGCGGCGCCGTCGGCCACGGCGATGTCCTCGTCGTACATCTTGACGATCGCGTCCCAGTCCTTGTTCTTGGTCGCGGCGATCATCGCGGCGCGGCGCTGCATCTGCTTCTTTGCCACGGCCTGCTGGGCCTCGAACGACTTCTTGTACTCGTCGGGCTTCCACGTGCCGGCGACGACCTTGGCCAGCGGCTCGTCCATCGTCATCGGGTGGCCGATCCACTGCACGGTGTCGTCCTTGACGATGAACGCGGTCGGGATGCCGCCCTGGCCCGCGGCCTTCATGTAGGCCTCGTGGACCGAGCGGTCGGGGTCCGTGCCCAGGATGTACCGGGCCTTCTGCTGCCATTCGGGCTTGTCGAGGAAGTTCTTGACCGTCTCGACGTTCTCGTCGCTGATGCCGACGACGATCACGCCCTTGTCCTTGTACTTGTCGGCCAGATCGCTGAGGTGGGGCATGCTCATGCGGCAGGGGCCGCACCAGGTCGCCCAGAACTCGATGACGTAGGTCTTGTCCTTCAGGAACCACTCGGGCTGCTGGCCGCGGACGAAGGTCTCGACGTCCGGGGTCGGGGCGGGGCTGCCGACGGTCAGCAGCTTCGCGGCGGCCGGCGCGTCGCCGTCCTGCGCGTGCGCGAGCGCGGCAAGGAGGAGTGCGGCCGGGAACGCGAATCGGAAATGGTTGCTCATGGCGGGCGACGATACCACCCCGGCCGGGGCCGTATCCTGCGCCGGCCCATGGCAGCCCAGATCATCGACGGCAAGGCCCTTTCCGAACGTGTCCGCGGGGACCTCCTTGCCAGGATCGCGGCCGCCGGCCGCCCCGTGCGGCTGGACGCGCTGCTGGTCGGAGACGACCGCCCGGCCGAGATCTACGCGATGAACCAGGCGCGCACCTGCGCCGAGGTCGGCATCGAGTACGTGCTGCACCGCCTTCCCGCCGGCTCCAGCGAGGACGACGTCGCGGGACGCGTGCTGCTGCTCTCGGCGGACGAGAAGGTCCGCGCGCTGATGGTGCACCTGCCGCTCCCCCCGGGCGTCGACACCGAGCGCGTGCAGTCGCTCATCGCCGCCGACAAGGACGTCGAGGGCGTGAATCCCGCGAACATCGGCAACGTGGTCTACGGCCGCCGCAGCCTGGTGCCGTGCACGGCGCTGGCCGCGGTGGAGCTGATCGAGAGCACGGGCATCGAGCTGCGCGGCAAGCGCTGCCTGATCGTGGGCGCGAGCAACATCGTGGGCAAGCCGGTCGCGGTGCTGCTGATGCGCGCCGAGGCGACGGTGCTCTCGACGAACAAGTTCACCGCGGACCTGCCTGCGCTGGCGCGCACGGCCGACGTGATCGTGGCGGCGTGCGGCGTGCCGCGCCTGGTGAAGCCGGATTGGGTGAAGCCCGGCGCGGTGGTGGTCGACGTCGGCATCAACCGCGTCCCCGGACCCGACGGCAAGAAGGTCACCGTGGGCGACGTGGACTTCGACGCGGTGCAGGGCGTGGCGGGCTGGATCACGCCCGTGCCCGGCGGCGTGGGCCCGATGACGGTGGCGATGCTGCTGCGCAACGTGACCGAGGCCGCGCTGCGCTGACGCGGCGGCTCGCGGTCGGGGGGGGGCTCAGGCCAGCAGGCGGGCGGCCTCGCGGTACTTCGCGACGGTCGCCTCGACGACGTCGGCCGGGAGTTCGGGCCCGGGCGGCGACTTGTGCCAGGCGCCCTTCGCCACCAGCCCGAGCAGCCAGTTGCGCAGGTACTGCTTGTCGAAGCTGGGCTGGTCGCGGCCCGGCGCGTAGCCCGCGAGCGGCCAGTAGCGGCTGCTGTCGGGGGTGAGCACCTCGTCCACGATCATCAGTTCGCCGGTGGGGCGGCCGTCGGCGTCCAGCGCGAAGCCGAACTCGAACTTGGTGTCGGCCAGGATCAGGCCGCGGCTGCGCGCGTGCGCGGCGGCGGCCTTGTAGATGGAGAGCGTGAGGCCACGCAGGCGCTCCATGACGTCACCGCCCACCGCGGCGGCGGCCTGGTCGAAGGTGACGTTCTCGTCGTGCCCGCTCTCGGCCTTGGTGGCCGGCGTGAAGATCGGCTCGGGAAGCTCCGCGCAGCGCTCGAGCCCCGCGGGCAGGCGCACGCCGCAGACCGCGCCCGACGCGCGGTACTCCTCCCAGCCGCTGCCGGCCAGGTAGCCGCGCGCCACGCATTCGATCGGCACGACCTTCGCGGCGCGGCAGACCATCGAGCGGCCGGCGAGCATCGCGCGGTCGGCCTCGGCCAGTCCCGGCACGTCCGCGGGGTCGGTTCCCAGCAGGTGGTCGGGCACGAAGCGGTGCGCGCGCAGCAGGCGGAACCAGCCCAGGCTGATCTCGGTGAGCAGGCGGCCCTTGCCGGGGATGGGCGTCGGCATCACGACGTCGAACGCGCTGACGCGGTCGGTGGCCACCACGAGCAGCCGCGGCGCCTGGCCGCGCGCGACCGGCACCTGGTAGACGTCGCGGACCTTTCCCTGCCGGCGGCCGGGGAGCGGAAGGTGCGTCTCGAACACGGCGTCGGCGAGCGTCGTCATCGGCGCGGATGGTAGTGGCGCCCACGGAACTTCCGCTGCGCTCGGAAGTGGCGGTGCCGCAGGCCGCTACACTCCGCTTCGCATGCTGCGTTTTTCGGTCTTCGACGAGCATGGACCGGCCGCCGACTGGCGGCTGGTGAATGCCCACCTCCTCGGCGCCGACGACGTGCCCGTGCGGGGTTCGGTGTCGTTCCGCAAGGGCCAGGTGGTCTGCAGGACCGACGAGCCGCAGGCGATGGCGCTGTGCCTGGAGGTCGATGCCGGCAAGGCGGGCTCGATGATGCTGCCCACCTGCCTGCTGCAGCAGCGCGACGAGCCGTACCGCTTCTACGAGGAGCTGGCCCGCCACCGCATCAAGCTGTTCCTGGAGAAGAGCGAGAACTGGGGCCTGCTGGACCCGGCCAAGGCGCCGGACGCGTTCGAGCGATTCGAGCGCGCGCGCGGCGAGTTCGTGCGCGGCATGGTCGAGCCCGAGCCCTACCGCGCCGAGATGGCGCACCGCGATTCGCTGGCCAGCGCGATCGACGCCAGCGAGAAGCTGGCGATGCGCCGCGCCGAGTGGATGCTGCACGCGCGCTTCGGCAAGGCCGGCGCGACCCACGCGCTGGGCGTCCGCGTGCCCGTCGAGAAGGCACCCGACCTGGTGAAGGGCGCGCTCTCGAAGGAATTCGACATCCTGTCGGTGCCCACGCCGTGGACGCTCATCGAGCCGACGCCCGGCCACTTCGTGTGGGACGCGACCGATCGCTGGATGGCCTGGGCGCAGCAGAACGGGCGCCGCGTGATCGCGGGTCCGCTGCTCGACATGTCGCCCGCCGGCATCCCGGGCTGGGTGCGGCCGCTCCTGGCCGATCCCGCGAAGCTGAAGGACCGCCTGTATGCGTTCATCCGCGAGGTGGTCACGCGCTACGGTCCCCTGAACCCCATCTGGAACATCGCGAGCGCGGTGCACCTGAACGAGGTCGTCAACCTGCCGATGGCGTCGATGGTGCAGGTCACGCGCCTGGCCGGGGTCTCGGTGCGCCAGGTGCGCAAGGATTCCAAGCTCCTGCTCGAGATCGGCGACCCGTTCAACCAGACCGTCGGCGTGGCCGAGGGCGCGGTGGGCGCGCAGCAGTACCTGCGCGCGCTCGTTGCGGAGGGCGTGCCCTTCGACCTGCTGGGCGTGCCGATGATCGTCGGGGACTCGATCCGCGGCCGCAGCGCGCGCGACCTGCTGCAGCTGGCGGCGATGCTCGACCGTTTCACGGGCCGCAAGGAGATCCCGCCGGTGATCATCACCGGCTTCGGGTGCCCCAGCGTGCCGAACGATGACGCCGGCTCCGGCTGGTGGCGCGAGCCGTGGTCGGCGCGTGCGCAGGGTGCGTGGGCGCCCGCCGCGTTCCGCGTGGCGATGGCGAACCCCGGCGTGGCCGCCGCGGTGTGGGACCGCCTGCGCGACGAGGCCGGTGCGGGCACGCGCGGCGCGGGACTCTTCGCCCCAGACGGATCGCCGAAGGCCGGCGGCGAGCAGCTGCTCGTCCTGCGTCGCCGGCTCCGCACCGCGCTCGGCGCGCTGCCGGGAGCGGCGGGCGTGGCCGAGGCCGCCGCGGCGCCTCGCTCGCCTTCCGAGCGCGCGGGGGACTGATCATGGAGAGGAGCAGGGGGGACGAGGGCCGCCGCCCCACGGCCGTGGCATGCACAGCGCTGGCGGCACTGGCGATCGGCGGCTGGCTGGGCTGGCGCGAGGCCACCCGCCCGCGCGGCGCGCTGCCGACGACGCGGCTGGAGGTGGACACTGCCCGGCCCGCGGAGCTGGAGGTCCTGCCCGGGGTCGGTCCCTCGCTCGCGGCCGCGATCGCCGCGGACCGGCGCGCGCGTGGCCCGTTCGGCGGGGCGGCGGGGCTGGACCGCGTGAAGGGCATCGGGCCGGCGCTGGTGCGGAAGCTGGCGCCGCACGTGCGGTGACCGTGGCACGCGGGCGGGGCGCACCCGCTGGCTACGATCCGGGCCCGATGCCCCCGCACGCGGACGCATCGCCGGCCTGGTTCGCCAGGCTGGCTTCCAGCAAGGCGCTTGACCCCCTCGTCGCCAACGTCGAGGCGGGCGGGGGTTCGTCCGCGCGCGGTGCGTCCGGCAGCAGCACGGCGTTCGTCACGGCGGCGCTCGCGGTGCGCACGCAGCGGCCGGTGCTGCTGGTCACCGCGCACCTGGACGAAGCCGACGAGGCCGTCGCGGAGCTTGCCGACCTGGCCGAGCGCGGCGAGTGCCCCGCGCCCGTCACGTTGCCGGCGCTCGAATCCATGCCCGGCGAGGCCGTGGGAGCGCTCGACCTGCTGGCCGAGCGCCTGGGCGTGGTGCGCGCACTGGTCGAGGGACGCGCGCCCGGCATCCTGGTCGCGCCGCTTCCCTCGCTGATGCAGCTGGTGCCCGGGCCCGCGCTCCTGCCGCGGATCCTGCGCATCCTGCGCCCCGGCGACCGCGTCGACCCGCGCGCGCTCAGCGAGTGGCTGGCCGAGGCCGGCTACGCACGCGCCGACGCGATCGAGAACCCCGGCGAGTTCGCCGTCCGCGGCGGCGTGGTCGACATCTTCCCGCCGGGCGGCGCGCTGCCGGTGCGGCTCGACTTCTTCGGCGACGAGCTGGAGCGCATCTTCGAGGTCGACCTGGCCACGCAGGCAAGCGACCGCAAGGTCGACGAGGCGCAGCTGGTCGGCGCGTCCACCGAGACGCTGCTGGGCGACGAGGGCAAGGTGCCGCTCATGGACCTGCTGCCGCCGCGCACCGTGGCGATCGTGGCGGAACTGGCCGAGGTGCTCGAGCAGGGCCGCGGCTACTGGGAGCGCACGAGCGACGCGCGCGGCGTGCTGGCGCCGCCCGCCGTCTTCAAGGCGCTGGGCAAGCGCTGCCACGCGCTGGTCGACATCAACGGCTTCAGCGCGACGAACGCCAGCGACCGCGTCGCGCGCCTGCCGGTCGCGAACGTCCCCGCGTTCGACGAGGAGATCGCGCCGGCCTTCGGCGAGGTCGCCGCGCTGGCCACCGAGGCCGCCGTCATCCTGACCGCCGACACCGAGGGCGAGCTCCAGCGCGGCCGCGCGCTGCTGGCGGAGCACGCGCCGTCCGCGCTGGCCGCGCAGCCCGGCGTCATCCCGCTGCGCCAGCACGTCCACCGCGCGTTCCGCTGGGAGCCGGCGGGCGAGCCGGCCATCGCGGTGGTGCCGCTGCACGAGGTGCTGCACCGCTTCGGCGCGCGCCGCCGCGTGCAGCGCGTGGGCGCCGCCACCACGCGCGACGCGTTCCTGCAGTTCGGCCCGGGCGACTACGTCGTGCACCGCGACCACGGCATCGCGCGCTTCGCGGGTCTCCACGTCATGCCGTCGAAGGACGGCGTCGGCGAGGAGGAGTTCCTCACGCTCGAATTCGAAGGCCACGTCAAGCTGCACGTCCCGTGCGCCAAGATCGACCTGGTGCAGAAGTACGTCGGCTCCGGCGCGGCGCGGCCGCCGCTCAGCACGCTGGGCGGCAAGCGCTGGAAGGCCCAGAAGGAGCGCGTCGCCGAATCGGTGCGCGACCTGGCCGGCGAGATGCTGCGCATCCAGGCCGCGCGCGAGTCGACGGCCGGCATCCGCTACCCGGACGACACGCCGTGGATGTCGCAGTTCGAGGGCGACTTCCCCTACACCGAGACCGAGGACCAGCTCACCGCCATCCAGGCGGTGAAGCGCGACATGCAGCGCCCGCGTCCGATGGACCGCCTGATCTGCGGCGACGTCGGCTTCGGCAAGACCGAGGTCGCGATCCGCGCCGCGTTCAAGGCGGTCGAGAGCGGGCGCCAGGTGGCGGTGCTCGTCCCCACGACCGTGCTGGCCGAGCAGCACGAGCGCACCTTCCGCGACCGCTTCCGTGCGTATCCCTTCCGAATCGAGAGCCTGAGCCGCTTCAAGACCGGCGCGCACGCGAAGCAGGTCCTGCAGGACCTGGCGCAGGGCCGCGTCGACGTGGTGATCGGCACGCACCGCCTGCTGAGCGAGGACGTGCGCTTCGCCGACCTCGGGCTGGTGATCGTCGACGAGGAGCAGCGCTTCGGCGTCGAGCACAAGCAGCGGCTGCTCGAATTCCGCCTGACCGCGGACGTGCTGACCCTGAGCGCGACGCCCATCCCGCGCACCCTGCACATGAGCCTGCTGGGCCTGCGCGACATCTCCAGCCTGACCACGCCGCCGCCCGACCGCCGCGCGATCGTCACCGAGGTGATCCCGTGGAACCCCTCCCGCGTGCGCGACGCGATCCGGCGCGAGCTGGCCCGCGACGGGCAGGTGTTCTTCGTCCACAACCGCGTGCACGACATCGAGGAAGTGGCGCAGGCGGTGCACACGATGGTCCCCGAGGCACGCATCGTCGTCGGCCACGGGCAGATGACGCCGTCGATGCTCGAGGACGTGATGCTGAAGTTCATGCGCCACGAGGCGGACATCCTGGTCTCGACCACGATCATCGAGAGCGGCATCGACATCCCGACCGCCAACACGATGATCATCCACGACGCCAACATCTACGGCCTGGCCGAGCTGCACCAGCTGCGCGGCCGCGTGGGGCGCTCGAAGCACCGGGCCTACTGCTACCTGACGCTGCCCTCGGACCGCACGATCACCGAGGACGCGATGAAGCGCCTGAAGGCGATCGAGGACTACTCGATGCTCGGCGCGGGCTTCCGCATCGCCATGCGCGACCTGGAGATCCGCGGCGCCGGCAACCTTCTGGGCGCCGAGCAGAGCGGCCACATCGCGGCGGTGGGATACGAGATGTACTGCCAGCTGCTGGAGCAGGCCGTCGGCGACCTGAAGCAGGAGGAGCGCGTGGCGCCCAGCGACACGGTGCTCGACATCGGCCTGGCCGCCAGCATCCCGCGCGGGTACATCCCCAGTGACATCCGCCGCATGGAGGCGTACCGCCGCATCGCCACCGCGCGCGACCCCGCGCAGCTGGCCAAGGTGCGCACGGACCTGGAGAGCGCGTACGGCGCGCCGCCGCAGGGCGTGGCGACGCTCCTCGACATGGCCGAGGTGCGGCTGGCGCTGACGCTGCTCGGCGCGCGGTCGGTGGCCCGCAAGGAGACCGACGTGGTCTTCCGGACGGTGGACCCGCGCGGGCTGGCCGACCGGATGGCCGGCGTCCAGGGCACCGTGAAGGTGGTGGGGGAGGCCGACGCCCGGGGCCTGACGGACGTCTACTGGCGGCCCCCGAAGGCGTTCCTGGAGCCCAAGAGCCTGCTGGCGGTGCTGCGGAAGCGCGTTTCGTGCTGAGTGCTCGGAATTTTGGAGAATTCCCTGCGACTCGGCCGTATGCCACCTCACGCCTGGAAGGGATGTGCGTCCATCCGGGGGGACCTGCCGCACGGCTGCAGGCCGACGCACCGTTCACCACCACGACCACGCCATGCGCCTGAACCGCCCTCACCGTGCCCCGCGCGGGCTCACGCTTCTTGAAGTCGCGATCGCCGTCATCGTCGTCGTCGCGATGCTGGCCGCCATGCTGCCGATGCTCGGTTCGGGCATGCTGCGGTCGGGCGTGATGGTCTCCGCCAACAACCTGCGAACGATCGCCGCGGGCTGCGTGGCGTACGAGGCGGACTGGAACGGGCGCGTGTTCACCCTGATGGACGCCGAGATGGGGCGATGGCCCGGGTGCTCCGCGTTCACGGCGCGGCGCTGTCCGCCGCAGGCGATCCTCGGCAACGGCGAGGGGACCGGCGCGCTCTGGGGGTATTGGATCAAGGGCTCGCCGATCACGTGCGCCATCTTCCCCGGCAACTGCGGGAACTGGCCGCTCGTCATGCCGATGGCGCTGGGTGGTACGACCGGCAGCCTCTCTTCGCCATCCAATTACGCAAGCGGCACGTGGCAGTTTCCCAACATCCGTGGCCTGCGTGAGTACGTCTGCGCGCGGTTCTTCGATCCGGTCTTCTACGCGCCGAACGACACGGTCACCTTCGGCCGGCTGCAGGCGGGGGCATTCGGCTCGACCGCCGAATTCGACGGGTACATGCCGGGCATCTGGGACAACGACTTCACCTCGACCTACGGTCTGAGTCCCGCCGCGATGTGGGGCCCGGGCGTCTTCCGTGCATCCTCGCAGGGGGGCTTCCGGTCGCCCGACACCTACAACGACGCCTACTTCGCGCCCACCGCCTCGATGGCGGTGCATCCCGCGCTGAAGACGCGTCTCATGGAGAAGCGCTGGTGCCAGCAGCCGCCGGCGCTCGGCCGCGACGGGACCACCGCGGGGGCCGCGTACCGGTTCAACTCCGGTCCCGGCTCGCAGCCAGGCGCGATCTTCGTCGACGGCCACGTCTCGTTCACCGCGATGTCGGCGTACGCGGCGGACGATGCCGACGTGCGCGCCGCCGGCGGTGACGGCCTATGGAGCCGCGACACGCCCTACGGCCCGACGGGCGTGTGGGGCTCGGAAGCGATCGACGGCTTCGCCGCCAGCCCGCACCTCCTGACCACGGACGGCATCGCCGGCCGCGACCTGACGCACGTCCGCTGAGGAGCACCCCATGCACCCACGCGCCATCCAGCTCTCGATCGCCGCCTCCTGCGCCGCCGTCGCCCTGGCCGCCGGCCTGCACGCTGACTGGGCCTCGTTCCAGCTCTCGCCCACCATTCCGCAGGCGGGCGCGTGCACGGGCACCAGCGTCGCGCTCTTCCAGCTTTCGCCGACGCCCACCGCGCAGCAGAACACCGGCGTCGCCGCCGCGCTCTGGGCGGGGGCGCCGCTCGCGTCCGGCAGCCAGCGCGCCTCGGGCGTCGTGCACGCCTGGTCGTTCATCACGGTGCCGGGCATGACGTGGCAGTACGCGTGGCAGCTGACCAGCTCTAGCCCGCAGCCAGGTGCGCTGTTCGGTGCGTCGATCGCCTACGGCATGACGGTGACGGCGGCGGGCGCCGTCTCGAGCGCGGGGTTCCTCGTCGTCGGCTCGCCGGGACACCGCTTGACCTCGACGTCGACAGCCGCAGCCGACCAGGCCGCGGGATTCGCCGAGGTGTTCCCGCTCTCGAACGCGGTTGCCGCGCCGTCGAATGGTTTCGGCATCGCGCTCGCGCCGCCTGCGATCCGTGGGGGCGACCAGTACGGCACCTGCGTCGCCACCAGCGTGGCGAGCGCCGGCGGCGGATCGCTGCCCTGGGCGTTCGCGTCCGCGCCGGGCGTCGATGCGACGGCCGCGACCGATGCCGGCGCGGTGCACGCGTTCCGGCGCGACGCGGCCTCGACCTTCACGTTCGTGGCCAGCCTGGCGCTGCCCGACGCCGCGTCCTTCGACCGCCTGGGGCGTGGTGCGCTGGCCGCCGCCGGGGACCGCGTCTACGCCAGCTGCGACCGCGGCAGCGGCTCGGTCGGCGTCTTCGCGTTCGTCGGCGGCACGCCGGCGCACGAGTCGACGATCCAGCCGCCCGCCTCCGGCCCAGCCGTGCAGGGCTTCGGCGCCGCGCTCGCCTGTGACGGCACGTTCCTCGTCGTCGGTGCACCGGGCGCGTACGGCCAGCCCTGCGACGCCGGTACGGTCTTCGTGCTGGATGCGGCGCCGCCGCACGCGGTGCGCCAGGTGATCGCCACGCCGTGGCCGGGCGAGTGCGCGGGCTTCGGCTCGACCGTCGCGCTTGAGCGCGGGCAGCTGGTGATCGGCACCGAGCAGGGGGCGTCCTCGCTCGCCTCCGGGCAGGTGGCGGTCTACGAACTCAACACGTCGGGCGGACTGGCGCTTCAGGCGACGCTGGCTGGTGCCGCGGATGCGGCGTTCGGCACCGGGGTCGCGGCGTCGGGCGCGCACGTCGCGGTCGGCGCGGCGGCGGGTGCCACCGATCTCGGGGGTGTGGTCTCGGTGCGCTCAATGGTCGCGACCCGCACGCCGGACCTGAACCACGATGGGATCGTCAACGGCAAGGACCTCGGCCTGCTGCTCGCGGCGTTCCGGCCGGGCATGTACACGGGCCCCGAGGACCTGAACAACGACTCGTTGGTGAACGGGGGCGACCTGGCCGTGCTGTTGGGGGCCTGGGGGACGTCTGGCTGATCGCGGCGTGCCGGGGGCTTGTGGCGAGGCGAGCTTGCAGGCTTTGGTGGAACGGCGTGATCGCCATGGTGCTTTGGCGCGCTATTCGTGCTTCCTTCCATATTGCCTGAAATGGCTTCAAGAAGACTGTGGTCAACACGCGGCTCATGGATAATCCATCCGGCGATTCGGGGTCGTTGAATAGGATCTGCGTTTTCGACGCACCCCAGGAACCTGCGACCCATGCTGCCTGCCGCATCCTCCGCCATCGCGCCCGCCGCCCACTCCTCCCGTGTGGCCACGCTCGCCCGTGACGCGGTGGCCGGCCTCGTCGTGTTCCTGGTCGCGGTCCCGCTGTGCCTCGGCATCGCGCACGCTTCGGGCGCGCCGCTCATGGCGGGCCTCGTCTCCGGCATCCTGGGCGGCATCGTCGTCGGCCTGCTGAGCGGGTCGCATGTCAGCGTGAGCGGGCCGGCCGCGGGCTTGGCGGCGATCGTCCTGACGCAGATCACGAAGCTCGGCACCTTCGAGGCCTTCCTCCTGGCGGTGCTGATCTCCGGCGCGTTCCAGGTGGTCCTTGGCCTGCTCCGCGCGGGCGCGCTGGCGAACTACTTCCCGAACAACGTCATCAAGGGCCTGCTGGCGGCGATCGGCGTGCTGCTGATCCTGAAGCAGGTCCCGCACCTGGTCGGACACGACGCCGACTGGGAGGGCGACCTGGCATTCCGCCAGGAGGACGGGTTCACGACCTTCGGCGAACTGGGCCGCCTGCTCGGCGCGTTCCTGCCGGGCGCGGCGCTCGTGGGTCTTGCCTGTGCGGCGCTGCTGGTGACCTGGGAACGGACCGGCCTCAAGAAGCTGCTCTTCCCGGGCGCGCTCGCAGCGGTGCTGCTCGGCATCGGCATCAGCGAAGCGCTGCGTGCGTCCGGTTCCGCGTGGGCCATCGAACCCAGCCACCTGGTCGCGGTGCCCGTCGTCGGCACCAACGGCTACGGCT